>NZ_VHLC01000034.1:0-83640 GCF_006547355.1 Myxococcus sp. AB036A
CCTCCCGCCCCTGCCAGGTCGATCTGCCACCTCCCGGGCGATGGGCAGTGGGGACGCCATGACTGATGAGCCCCCTCAGGCGATGCGCCGACATCCACTACCAGGCATCACCAGCCGGCCCCTATCCGTGCCGCTCCTCGCCGGACATGGGGCGGGCGGAATCCCCACCTTCGCGTCTTGCCGCTGGGCATGGAGGGGGAGACGCCAGAGCTTTGAATCACGACAGGTGGAGCAATGGCAGAGAAGACTGGCATCAGCGGTGGAGGGTTCCTCGAAGGAATCACCACCCTCGTCACGAAACTGGCGGAGCTCGCGGAGAAGGGCGAACAGCTCCAACGCTCCGGAGAGATTGGAGCCTCCGACAAGGGGCTCAGGGGCGTCTATGGCTTCAACGTGCGGATCGGCGGAGGCACACCCGGTCAACCGAGCGGCATTCCGCGCGTGGAGCCCTTCGGGAACATCCGCCAGGATCACCAGACCGGCAAGGCGGTCGTCCACCCCATCCGCGAGCCCCTGGTGGATGTCTTCGAAGAGGGGCCGGACGTGCTGGTGGTGGCCGAGCTGCCGGGTGTCGACCGCAAGGACATCACGCTGGAGCTCCGCGAAGACATCCTGACCCTGCATGCCGAGCACGAAGCGCTCAAGTACCACAAGGAGGTCCTGCTCCCCAGGCGCTTCACCCGCCGGCAGATGCACACCCGCTGCCGCAACGGCGTCCTCGAGATCCGCCTCACCGCCCAGGAGGAGCGCCGCTCGTGACCGTCGCGACACGGGAACATACGCGGACGCTGCGCGCCGCCGAGTCCCTCGGCAAGGACCTGGGCCGTGGCCTCGCCCGCATGGACCCCGCCGACATGAAGCGGCTGGGGGCGCATGTCGGCGACATCGTCACGCTGTCCGGCAAGCGCCGCAGTGCGGCCAAGGTGATGCCCTCCTACCCGGACGCCCGGGGGCGCGGAATCCTCCAGATTGACGGTGTGACCCGGGCCAACACCGGGGTGCAGTTGGACGAACCGGTGACGCTGACCCTGGCCCCCGCCCGACACGCCGAGAAGGTCGTGCTGGCGCCCCTGGAGTTCACCCCCGCGCAGCGTGACCTGGCCTACATCGGCACGCTGCTGGACGGACTGCCGGTGGTGAAGGGAGACCGGGTCCGGGCGCTGCTGTTCGGCAGCCGCACGGCCGACTTCCGCGTCGTCGAGACCGCTCCTGTGGGGGCGGTGGTGATTCACCCCAACACCCTGCTGGAGGTCGCCAAGGCGCCGGAGAAGGAGAAGGTGGCGCACGAGCGGGCGCGCGCCGTCAGCTACGAGGACGTGGGTGGGCTGAAGCGGGAGCTGGGCCGCATCCGCGAGATTGTGGAGCTGCCGCTGCGGTATCCGGAGGTGTTCGAGCGGCTCGGGATCGACGCCCCCAAGGGGGTGCTGCTGTATGGCCCGCCGGGCTGCGGCAAGACGCTGATCGCCCGGGCGGTGGCCCACGAGACGGCGGCGGCGTTCTTCACCATCACCGGCCCGGAGATCATGCACAAGTTCTACGGAGAGAGTGAGGCCCACCTCCGGCAGATCTTCGACGAGGCCCAGCGCAGGGCCCCGGCCATCATCTTCGTGGACGAGATAGACGCCATCGCTCCCCGGCGCGAGAACGTGCAGGGCGAGGTGGAGAAGCGCGTGGTGGCGCAGCTGCTGTCGTTGATGGACGGCCTGGCCCAACGCCGGCACGTCATCGTGCTGGCCGCCACCAACATCCCCAACGTGCTGGACCCGGCGCTGCGTCGCCCGGGGCGGTTCGACCGTGAGATCGCCATCTCCATCCCGGACCGCACGGCGCGCAAGGAGATCCTCGCCATCCACAGCCGGGGCATGCCGCTGGCAGAGGACGTGGACCTGGACCATCTGGCGGCCGTGACGCACGGCTTCGTAGGCGCAGACCTCCAGGCCCTGTGCCGCGAGGCGGCGATGCTCTGCCTGCGCCGGCTGATTCCCCACATCGACTTCGCCTCGGCCGAGATTCCCTACGACGAGCTGATGCAGGTCCAGGTGACGATGGCCGACTTCCAGGCGGCGCTGCACGAGGTGGGGCCATCGGCGATCCGCGAGGTGTTCGTGGAGACCCCGGACGTGGGCTGGAAGGACGTGGGCGGACTGGGGCAGCTCAAGCAGCGGCTCATCGAGGCGGTGGAGTGGCCGCTCCGGTATCCCGAGGAGTTCGCGCGGGCCAAGGTCCGCCCGCCCAAGGGCGTGCTGCTGAGCGGCCCTCCCGGCTGCGGCAAGACGCTGATGGCCAAGGCCGCCGCCCACGAGAGCCAGGTCAACTTCATCTCGGTCAAGGGCCCGGCGCTGCTCAGCAAGTTCGTGGGGGAGTCCGAGAGGGGGGTGCGCGAGACCTTCCAGAAGGCCCGTCAGGCGGCCCCCTGCATCGTCTTCTTCGATGAGATCGACTCGCTCGTGCCGACGCGCTCCGCCGGGGGGATGGACGAGCGCGTCACAGAGAGGGTCGTCAGCCAGTTCCTGGCCGAGATGGATGGCATCGAGGAGCTGACCGGCGTGCTGGTGCTCGCGGCCACCAACCGCGCGGACCTGCTCGACCCTGCGCTGCTGCGCCCGGGACGCTTCGACCTGCTCGTCGACGTGCCGCTGCCGGACCGCGAGGCGCGGCGCGACATCTTCCAGGTCCACCTGCGCGACAAGCCCGTGGAGAAGGATCTCGACCTGGGCGTGCTCGCTACACGCAGCGAGTCCTTCTCCGGCGCCGACATCCAGGCCGTGTGCAACCAGGCCGCCTGGGAAGCCGTGCGTCACGTCATCAGCGGCAAGGGAAAGCGCCTCGTCATCACATCCGAGAGCCTGCTCAAGGCAATCCGTGGGCACAAGGAGGCACGCCGGCCATGAGAGCCCACAGCAATCCCGGTGTGCAGGGGCGCCGCAAGGGCCAGCAGGCCCTGTACGTCTATGGCTTCACGCGCGCAGGGGCGGTGGAGCGCTTCTCCGTTCCCGGTGTCAGCGGCGCCGCCGACGTGCGGGCGCTGAAGCTGGGGAACCTTGCCGCCATCTACAGTCCTCTCTCGATGGAGGAGTTCCTGGGGCCGGAGGGTGCGGACCACACCCAGGACCTGGAGTGGGTGGCCCCCCGGGCCGTCAGGCACGAGGGCGTGCTCGAGGAGGTGATGCAGTCCTCGCCGGTGCTTCCGGTGAGCTTCGGGGCGATCTTCTCCTCACCGCGAGCGTTGTCCAAGGCGGTCGACGCCCACCGGCAGGAGATCTCCAGCTTCCTCGACGACATCGCCGACAAGGAGGAATGGGCAGTCAAGGTCTACGCCAACGCCCAGCGCCTGCGCGCGCATCTGGAGCGAGCGCCCGAGTTCCGCCAGCGCCTCCAGCACCTCCCCGAGTCTCCTGGCGCGCGCTACTTCCACGAGAAGAAGATGCAGCGCGAGCTCGACGTGCGCAGCCGCAACGAGGGACAGAGCCTGGCGGCCCACATCCGCGAGGAGCTCGCCCCGGGGGCGATCTCGGTGAAACCGTTGCGCCTGGCGGATCGCGGGCTCTCCGGACGGCAGGACGACATGGTGCTGAACTCCGCGTTCCTGGTGCGCGCCGGGCAGGTGCAGCGGTTCACCCAGCGCGTGCAGCAGCTCGCAGCCCGGTACCAGCCGCAAGGGTTGACGGTGGAGGCGACCGGCCCCTGGCCTCCCTACAGCTTCTGCCCCAGCCTGGAGGAGCGGCCGTGAAGTCAATCGTGTACGGCATCCTGGACGCACGACAGGCTACGAAGGAGGCGCTGCCGCCGGGGCTGAACCAGGCGCCGCTGATGGCGGTGAAGCACGGCAACCTGGCTGCGGCCATCTCGCCGGTGGCGGAGGAGCTGGCCTCCTCGGCCGGCATCGAGCAGGCGCTGGAGTACGCCCGGGTGGTCGAGCAGCTGCACCGCCGACTGGCGGTGTTGCCCATGCGCTACGGCTGCTTCGTCCATCACCCCGAACAGGTGGTGGAGTTCCTGCACCGCTACGAGCAGCAGTTCTCGGACGCGCTGGCCCAGGTGGAGGGCTGTGAGGAGATGGGTCTGCGCATCCTGTTCCAGGAGTCGGATGTGGCCGAGCCCCCGGAGCAGACAGGGGCGCCCACCGAGGCCGACGCCCAGACCCGCGGACGGGCCTACCTGGACAACCGGCGTCGCTTCTACGCGCAGCAGACACGTGTGGACCGCGCGGCCCGGCGCATGGCGGAGCGGGCGCAGGCGGCCTTCTCCGGGCTGTTCGTCCGCTGCACCTGGGACCATGCCGCTCGCCCAGACGGGCAGCTGCTCTCCATGGCCTTCCTGGTGGAGCGCCCCAAGCTCGCCGAGTTCCGGCGGGCCTTCCTTCGCTTCCAGCAAGACGGCCCCGGCAAGGTGATGTGCAGCGGCCCGTGGCCCCCCTACGGCTTCGTGGCAGACCTGGCAAAGCCTGCCCTCGCGGCCCTCGCCGACCTGGAGCACCTCCAAGAGAAAGGATGAATACGTCATGGCAAATGTCTCAACTTCTACCGGGACGTCCTCGTTGGGCGACGTCATCGACCGGATCCTGGACAAGGGAATCGTGGTCGATGCCTGGGTGAAGGTCTCGCTGGTCGGCATCGAGGTGCTCTCTATCGAGGCACGCGTCGTGATCGCTTCGGTCGAGACCTACCTCAAGTACGCCGACGCCATCGGCCTCACCGCCGCTGCGGCTGCGCCTGCCGCGGTCTGAAGCTCCACCTGAACGGGAAAGGACAACGTCATGCCACGCGCCAAGACTCGACACGAGAAGTCCACCCCGGAGGGGCGCTACCTGTACGCGGTGGTTCCGATAGAGGTGGTCGACTCGCTGAACCTCGACACGCCCGGCATCCAGGGTGCGGACGTGCACCCGGTGACGTCCGGAAAGCTGGCGGCCATCGTCAGCAATATCGAGCAGCAGACGCTTCGGCCGGAGCGCAAACTCCTCAGCACCCACAGCGCAGTGCTGGGCCAGGTGATGGACCAGGCGCCCATGCTGCCGGTCGCGTTCGGCATCATTGCCGGCAGCGAACGGGAGGTCCGGAATCTGCTGGCCGAGCACGCGAACGACTTCCTCACGCAGCTCCGTGAGGTGAAAGGGAACGTGGAGCTGGGCCTTCGGATCCGGCTGAGCGACCCCGATGCGTTCGGGTACTACGTCAACGCCTTCCCCGAGCTCACGGCGATGCGGGACGACCTCTACCGCGAGGGGGAACCGTCGCGCGAAGAGAAGATCGAGCTGGGGAAGTACTTCGTCGACCTGCTCAACGGCTTCCGTGAGGCGACCGCCGACAAGGTGCTCGATGGAATCGAGTCCGTGGCCAGCCAGACCGTGATCAACGAGCCGCGCAATGAGTCGGAGGTGGTGAATCTGGCCGCGCTGGTGCCACGAAAGAAGGTCGGCGCCTTCAACGCGGCCGTGAAGAAGCTGGGCGCGACGCTGCCCGAGAACTTCCAGGTGGACGTGACCGGCCCCTGGCCGCCGTACCACTTCACCCAGCTGCGAATCCACTTCGAGCAGGTGGAGGAGGCAGCGCAGGGGGCGCCGTGATTGTCCTGGATGACATCCTGATGGCCCCTGTCCGGAGCATCGCGTGGATCTTCCGCTCGGTGCACAAGGCCGTGCAGGACGAACAGGCCCAGGAGCAGACCGACCTCCGCACCCGCCTGAGCGACCTGTACCAGGAGCTCGAGCGCGGCGAGATCACGGAGGAGCAGTTCGACGAGCAGGAGTCGCAACTGCTCGACCGCCTGGACGCGTTGAAGGCAGCGCAAAAGGAGGCAGGGCCTGCGACTCCTGAAACAGGCCCTGGAGGTGAGAACAGATGAACGGGCAGGCGACGACACCCGAGGCACAGCAGGAGCGCGCCTCGGTGTTGGAGTTGCTGGACCGGGTGCTCAACAAGGGCGTGGTCATCAGCGGTGACCTGGTGATTTCGGTGGCCGACGTGGACCTCATCTACCTGGGCCTGCGGCTGCTGTTGACCTCGGTGGAGACGGCGCTGGAGGTGGGCACCCTTCCCGAACATCCGCAACGCTTGCAGTGAGGCGGGAGGAGGACCCGCCCACGCGCGGGATGGGAGACGGGGTGAACCATGGCAGTCGAGGGCGCACCACAGGCGGTGGAGGAGCTCGCGCGAGCGTTGGAGCCGACGAAGCCGCCCAAGCTGGAACTGGACGAGGAGAACGTCCAGGCCGGGCTGGTGCGGCTGGTGCTCGCCGTCGTCGAGCTCATCCGCCAGTTGCTGGAGAGGCAGGCGCTGCGACGGATTGACGGCGGCTCACTGAGCGAGGAGCAGATTGAAAGGCTGGGCGTCACCTTCCTACGCCTGCAGGAGCAGATGGATGACTTGAAGAAGCAATTCCACCTGACGGACGAGGACCTGAATCTGGACCTCGGGCCGCTGGGCACGACGCTGTGAGGCTGGCCGAGCAGCGGACAGAGAGCGAGGAGCCATGGCCCAAATCGACGATCGCGTGACGCCGCCCCCTCAGCGACACTACCCGCCCACCTCGACCCGCAGCAGCTCCGTGGCAGACATCCTCGAGCGGGTGCTGGACAAGGGCATCGTCATCACCGGGGACATCAAGATCAATCTGACGAACGTCGAGCTGCTGACCATCCAGATCCGACTGATCATCTGCTCGGTGGAGCGGGCGCAGGAGATGGGCCTGGACTGGTGGACGACCAACCCCAACTTCAGCTCCCGTGCGCGACAGCAGCTCTCGGCGGCTCAGGCGCCCGTGGCGGCTCCGGCTCGAGGTGCCTCGGCCGAACCGGCGGCTCCGGCCCCACGTGCTGCTCCCAAGCCCAGACGCGCGCCCAAGGCCAAGAAGGTATAGGGAGGCGCACCGCCGCGAGCATCGCCTCGCGAAGCGGAGGCCGGCGCCGCTCAGGCGTCGAGCAGGTCCGCCCAGAAGCGTACCAGCCGCAACACATCCATCAGTGCCTGTGGCCCGTCCATCTCCGCGTGGGTGATGAGCGGCGTCGCCAGCGCGTGGACCTCGGTGTGGGGGCGCAGAGCCGCGGCCAGCCGGCTGGACTCCATGGCGGGAATCACCGTGTCCCCCGCGCCATGCAGCAGGAAGACGGGCGCGGTGGACGGCGGCGAGCGCTCCGGCGACAGCGCCGGGTCCGCGGCGAACGTCTTCACGAAGGGCAGCAAGCGTGGGCCCAGCGCCGCCACGTCGCGCGTGTTCACGTAGCCCATCAACGTGGCCGCAGGCTCCGGCAGCCCCGCCTGGAGGTCACGCGCCTTGGCGAACGTCTCCGCCGCGAGGCGGCCATCCACCATGGCTTGATGGGATGCGCGCAGGAAGGTCCGGATGCCCGCGCGCAGGGGCTCCACCTGTTCGGGAGGAACCAGCTTCTCCGCCACGTTGAGCAGGATGATGACCACGCCATAATCATGCGGGGCCAGGTGACTTCCATCCGGCAGCTCGCCCGAGCACAGGAAGGTGAGCACGCGCGGCAAGTCCCCATGGCCGCCAAAGGAGAGCGTGGCCGCCACCCGGTCCTGCAAGGCGGGCCGTCCTGCCGCCACCACCGACAGGCCGCCGGAGAAGCTGATGCCGAACAGGTTCACCTTGCCGTCGGGCGCCAGGTCCGCTTGCGACGCGGCCCACACGGCGGCGTCCTCGATGATGTCCGGCAGGCGCGGCGTGATTTCGTAGCGCAGCAGGTCCGGCGGCTCCGGGGTGAGCACCGCCTGGCCGCCCATGGCCAGGTCCTCCGCCAGCCTCACGAGCCGAGGCTCGTCGATGCCATCCGCGTGGACGCCCGAGGTCAGCACCACCGTGCGTCCGCGCTGCGTCACCGGCCGGTACAACCGGGCACGCACCGGGCCGTGACGCGTGGGCACCTGCACGTCACTCACCTCGAAGGGCCCGGTGCGCCAGTCCGCGAGCGCCGTCTCCACGCGGCCCTGCATGCCCGCCGCGCGCACCACCAGCGACAAGCCCTGCAGCCACCCCGGCACCACGAACAAGCCCGCGGCCAGCAGCGCCACCAGCGTCGCCGCCAGACTCCGCCGCACCACCCGCATCATTGGAAGAGGTGCTCCACGAAGGTGCACAGGCGCTCGCGCTCGAAGGGCTTCTCCAGCAGCCCGCGCGTGCGGCGGCCCACGAACTCACGCGCCTGCGCGGTGAAGGCGCCCCCCGTCATCAGCCCGGTGCGCAGCGCGAGGTCCGGCGCCAGCCGCTCCAGCTCCACCACGAAGTCCAGCCCGCTCATGCCCGGCATCATCACGTCGCACAGGATGGCATCGAACCGCTCTCCCATGGAGAGCAAGCGCAGGGCCTCGCGCGCGTCCTGGACGACGTGAATCTCATACACGTCACGCACCAGCCGGCTCACCGAGTTGCCCACGGAGGGCTCGTCATCGATGAGCAGCAGACGTCGACGGATGCGAGCGGGCGCCGGCTCCACCACCTGCGTCTGCTCCGCGCCATCCGTCCAGCCCGCGGCCTGCGCGGGCAGGACGATGCGGAAGGTGCTGCCCCAGCCGGGCGCGCTGGAGACCTCGATGCGTCCACCCATGGCCTGCACCAGCGTCAGGCTGATGGACAGCCCCAGCCCCGTGCCCTCTCCGACAGGACGGGTGGAGAAGAACGGGTCGAAGATGCGGCGTTGCACGTCCGGCGCCATGCCGTGTCCGTTGTCGGAGACCTCCAGCTCCACGTGCCGGCTGCTGCTGGCGCGCAGGGACACCCGCACCCGGTTCTCCTCGGGCGCACGGTCCGGCAGCGCCTGGAGCGCGTTCAACAGCAGGTTCACGACAATCTGGGTGAGGCGCCCTTCGTTGCCATGAACGGGCAGCACCGGCTCCAACGTGCACGTCAACCGGGCGACCAACCCAATCTGGTTGCGGAGCAGCCGCAGCGCGCCGTCCACCACGTGCACCATGTCCACCGGACCATGCAGCTCTTCATCCGCGCGGGAGAAGGTGCGCAGGTCGCGGACAATCGCGCTGACGCGTCCAGCGCCCTCCTGCGCTTCGGCCACCACCTCACGCAGCTCCATGAGCTGGTCGTGGGACAGCTCCGGCTGGGCGAGCAGCTCGCGCAGGTACGAGAGATTGGAGCTGACGTAGGACAGGGGGTTGTTGATTTCGTGCGCGACGCCCGCGGCGAGCGTGCCAATCGATGCCATCCGATCCGCCAGCACCCACTGCGACTCCAGCCGCGCGCGGTCCGAGGCTTCGAGCAGGCTCGGCGTGGGCAGGGCATCTCCATCCGACAGCGCCGACAGGCGCCGGCGCAGGCTCGCGAGCCGCACGCCCCAGTGTGTCCCGGGCGCGGGCAGACACTCATCCGCACCGGCTGCGGCCAGGGCGTCGGCTTCCACAGGCGTGCGGCCCGTGAGCACGACCAGGTGCGTGCGGGGTACGCCGCGCAGGGCATTCAACCGCTGACAGCTCGTGCACAGCTCCGACAGCGGGCCGCCGTCGTCCCACAGGATGATGAGTCCCTCGGAGATGGCCCCGGGCAAGGTACCCGCCAGGGGCACACGCAAGATCTGGCAGTTCCGCCCCGCGTCGGACTCGAGAATCCCTCGCTCGACCTCCTCCGACACCTCGGGAGGTAATGCCACCAGCGTCACAAACACGGCGTCAATCCTCCGGCCCCATGAGCCCCGGGTTCCGCGCGCAGGAGCCGAAGCCACCTGCCCATTGCAGCGCCCGGGCGCTCCACGGTCAACGTCGTCGCGTCGCCGACAGTTCCCTGCGCTTCCGAGCGGTGGCTCCTTGGACCCGGCGGGTCGCCGTCGCCACCACCTGTGGCCCCACGGCGCACACCGGCAGCAGCGGGCAGCGACCGCAATTCTCCGGCACGGGTTGGGCGGGGCAAGCCCCACTCATGCCGTAGTGGCACAGTGCGAAGTCGTAACGGACGGGGTCGGCCGGGTCCAACACGCGCAACGCGGCTGTCACCTCCTCCGCCGTGCGCCACGTCAAATCATTGCGGTGAGTCAGTCCCAGGTGCCGCGAGATGCGACCAATGTGGGTGTCCAAAGGAATCAGGAGCGCGGAAGGTGGCACGCGCTTCCAGATGCCGAAGTCCACGGTGTCCGGGCCCCGCACCATCCATCTGAGGTAGAGGTTGAGCCGCTTGGCCGCTCCCCCACCCAGCGGCGAGGGCAGCAGGTGATGCAGGCCGCGCTCCGGCCCCAGGGCCTTTCGCAAGGCGTCCATGGGGATGGCGCGCAGGCCCGTCGTGAAGTGGTCCAATGCGCCGTGCAGGGTGTCACGCGACTGGAGCCCCTGGAGGAACAGCGCCTCCAGGCTGCCCTGCTCCCGCAGCACACGCCCCATGCCCAGCAGGAGCACCGCCACGTCCGTGCCCACGTTGAAGCGGTACACGAAGCCTTCGAGCAGCGCCCGCGCGCCTCGCACGTCGAGCGCCGTGACGAAGGCGGCGGGAGACGGCCCCATGCGGCGCAGCAGCGCGTCCACCTTGGGACGGAACAGGTCCGCGCGGCCGTACGCCAACCCGGCCGCCAGCAGCGCGCTGACCTCGATGTCTCGGGGGTCCTGGTAACGGTGCGGGAACTCCACCGGATCGAAGGCGATGCGGGCGCGCGCGTCGGTGGACGTCAGCACGGCCTCCAGCCGTGGCCGGAGGTGCTCGGCGGCTCGGGGCGAGAGTCCAGCAACCGGGGCAGTGCGTCTCTTCGAGCGCGGTATCACGTCAGGCAGTCCCACAGGTCCAGGAACGGCAGGCGGCCCGCCCGTCTTCCCGATGCTCGCCGCGGGCATTCGCGCGCCTTCGCGCGCCTTCGCGCCTCATAGCGCCAGGAGCACATCCAGCTGGGCCTTCACGGCACTCGCCTCGTCCTGCTTGCCGAGCTTCTCGTAGAGGGCCACCGCGTCGCGCCGCTCTTGAAGCTCGCGGTCGATGACGGCCTGCACGGCCTCCGGAGTCAAGGCCAGCCGGGACACTTCGCCATGCCCCAGCCCACCAGCGCTTCCGGCGAACACGTCACCCACGGCGGTGGGCGCCACGCGCATGTCCGGTGCTTCCGCGTTGTCGATGGCCGCGAGCAGCTCGCGAAGCACCGCTGAAGCCTGCGAGCTCCGCGAGCGCATGGCCTCCTTCAATGCGGCGCGCAGTACCGCCTTCCACTCATCCACCGTTCGCATGCGCGCACCCTATCGACGCGCTTGGGGCGACTCAAGGTGCGCGCTCCGTCAGAGGTCCCCAGGCCCAGACAGCGACGAAGCCTGGGGACCCGATGCACCAAGAGCGTCAGCGCAGCAACGCGGACGGCTGCGCGGCGAAGATGAGGTCGTCGTGGTCGTTGTAGTTGCCCTCCACGCAAGGTGCCGTGCTTCCGCGGTTGCGGAAGACCGCTCGCACGGCCTGGGCGGCGCTGCCCTCCGGCAGCGTATAGGTGGCGGACAGCGTGTGGAGGCCCTTGGACGGAACGGGCATCGTGGTGATGAGCTGCCAGACAGGGTTGTTGGCGTCGGCCGCGTAGAACAGGTCCAGCTTGTCGTTGAGCTTGTTGTAGGCGAAGACCGTTGCGTCGACGCGCACCAGCTTGCCCGGCGCGAAGTTCGTCCCGTCCAGCGAGGACACCACGATGCGCTCGTTCGACTGGTCAACCAGGTGCACACCCGACAAGCCGTCCTTGCAGGAGTTCTTGATGGTGTTCGGCGCGTTCATCTCGGGCCCGACGTAGCCGCCGCGGCCATTGAGCAGCGTGCCGGAATCACACGCGTTGGAGGCCGAGGCACACCGCGGCGCCCCCAGGACTGAATCGAATCCAGCCGTACTGGTCGCGTTGCTCACCGTCACGGACACCCCGCCGCTGGTCGCCGCGACGCCCACGAGGTCGACCGCCCGCGCCGTCACGGTGTGGCTGCCATTGGGCACCGCGGCCGTGTCCCAGTCGAACGCGTAAGGCGCCGTGGTGTCCGTCGCCTTCAGTTCGCCGTCCACGAAGAACTCCACGCGGTTCACACCGGAAGCATCCGTGGCCGAGGCGGTGACCGTCGTAATTCCAGTCACCGTGCTGCCGGCGGCGGGGGCGGTGATGGCGACCTCCGGCGGCGTCACGTCGATCGTCACCCCACCCTTCGCCAGCTCCGCCACATACGCGGCGGCCAGCTTCGCGAACTTGAGCGCGTGACGGGCATCGCCCCCGCTGTTGTGGAGCGTGTCATTGACGGAGTGGATGTACGGGTTGGACGCGCTCAGCGGCGCCTCGAAAGGCATCGAGGCCGCGAAGCCCGCGCTCGTCCACGACGCATGGTCCGAGCACGCGTAGCCACACGTCGTCGTGGTCCATTCGAGTTCGGGCTGATACGTGTCCATGAGGTTGGTGACGAACGTGTTCTGCGCCGCGTTCGTCCGGTCGCTCACCAGGGCCACGTCGATGTTCGACCGCAGGTTGTAGTTCGTCATGTCGAGCTGGAGCACGCCCACCACGTCGACTCCATCCTCCGCGTACTTGGCGGCGATTGCCGAAGAGCCGCGCAGGCCCACTTCCTCGGCCGCGTAGGCCATGAACTTCACGGTGCGCTCCGGGCGGTAGTTCTGGAGCATGGCCACGCGAATCACCTCGGTGAGCGTGGCGATTCCCGATGCATCGTCGTCCGCGCCGGGAGCCGTGCTGCCGCTGCTGGTGGAGTCCAAGTGGCCACCGAGCACGACGACCTCTTCCGAGAGGGTGGTGCCGGTAATCGTCAAGATGACGGAAGGCTGCGCCCACAAGGCGTGGTTGAAGAATTCGACGGTGACGTCGGAGCGTGTCGCAGGAACCAGCGACTCCCAGTAGCCCTTCAGCCAGTTGGCGGACGCCACGCCCGTCGTCGACGTGTAGTAACGCGTCGCATAGCTGGACAGATGGTCGATGACCCCTCGGATGGAGAGTTCCTGAACCCCCGCTTGCAACGCGTTGACTGTCGACGCGTTGTCGAGGCTGTACGTGACGGCGGTGGCCTTGGCGGCCTTCGCCGCGACCGACGGGTCCAGGGCGGCGAGCGCGGCCGCTTCGGTGTCGTGGTAGATGAAGCCACCGCAGCGGTTGAGCTTCTCGTGCATCATCCGCGAGATGAGGTTGAGCTGGGACTCACGCACGCGCAGCGCGGTGACGTCCGCCTTCTGCCCTCTCATCGACGGCGCCGCATGTCCGGCGTTGGCGAAAGCGGCGTTGACGTGTTCGAGGGCATCGGAGCCGAGGGTGATCCACACCTCGCGGTCCGGCGCCTTCGCCGGGGGCGCCTTCGCGAACGCCGAGACACTACAGAGCACCAGGAGGACTGAAGCGAGGCGCTTCATGGACATACGTTTCTCCACTGCCAGGCGGGGACGTGCGGTTGAGATGGCAGGAAGAGAAGTCCCTGCCTTCACCGTCAACTTACACTTCCGGCGAAAACAGGGGACACTGCTCGCGACAAAACACGCCGGCCTCAGCCATTCTCATGGCTTGAGACAAACGCGGAGCGGACGCTAACGCGACAGCTCACGCACGGCGTGGCCCAGCTCAGGGAGGATGAGCGCCTCCAGCGCGAGCCGTACGGCCTTGGGCGAGCCCGGCAGCGCGAAGAGAATCATCCCCTGATAGGTGCCCGCCGTGGCGCGGGACATCATCGCCGCGCTCCCCACCTGTCGGTAGGACAGCATCCGGAAGAGTTCACCAAACCCTGGCAGTTCCTTCTCGAACAGCGGACGCAGCGTCTCCACCGTGCAGTCGCGCCGGCCAATACCGGTGCCTCCGGTGAACAACACGGCCCGGGCCCCCGCCTCGCGCGCGGCTTCCAACGCGCCGCGAATGGCTTCCGGCTCATCCTTCACCACGATGGTGCCAGCAATGCCGTGGCCCGCCGCCTCCAGGCCCTCGCGCAGGACCCGGCCACTGTCATCGCGCGCCGCATCGCGGCTGTCCGAGCACGTCACGATGAAGGTGCTGACATGCACCGGCGCTCGCGCCTTGTGCTCCTCCGCCGGACCGTGGTCGTGGCCGTGCGGGTGGTGATGATGGTGGTCGTGGTGATGATGCGTGTGGTCGTGGTCATGCCCGTGGTGCCCATGAGGCCCGTGGTCATGGTGATGGTGCCCGTGAGGCCCATGGTCGTGGTCGTGGTCGTGTGCCATGACAGGTGCTCCGGAGTGCGAGAGGGACTTCAGGGCGTGTCGGGCCAGTCGATGACGAGTGTGCCGTCTTCGACCGCGACCTGCACCGTCGGCTGGTCGTCACAGACCCCCGGCGAGGTCGCGTTGCGCCCGGTGTCCATGTCGAAACCGACCTCATGACACGGGCAGACGACCATGTTGTCCTCGATGCGACCGCCGGACAGCAGACATCCAGCGTGGTTGCACCAGTCATCCAGGCCCTTGTAGCGCCCGTGGATCTTCGCGATACACACGTTGCGCTTGCCGACCTCGTAGCCCCGCATTTCTCTCTCGGCGAAGTCCGCCGGTCCCAGCTTGATCTTCGTCATCGCGGCCCCTTTTCCCACAACGCGGGACTGGCTGCACTCCCGATGCCCGGGCATTACCTTCTCCCAGTGACTCCCGACGTGACCATCCCCACCGCTGTCGACAAGGCCACCGTCGCCCAGGTCCTCCGTGACATCTCCCTCCTGCTCCAGCTCCAGGGCGAAAGCGGGTTCCGCGTCCGCGCCTATGACATGGCGGCGGACCGCATCGCCGGGCTGCCCCAGGAGCTGGGCCCCCTGGTCGCGGAAGGCCGGCTGGAGAGCCTCCCAGGCATCGGCCGCGCGCTCGCCGAGAAGATCTCCGAGCTGGTGTCCACCGGCCGGCTCGGCTACCTGGAGGAGCTGCGGGCGCAGTTTCCTCCCGGGCTGCTGGAGCTGACGCAGCTGCCCGACGTGGGGCCGAAGAAGGTGGCCACGCTCTGGCGTGAGCTCCAGGTGAGCAGCATCGAGGAGCTGGAACGGGCCTGCCGTGAGGGCCGCGTGCGGCAGGTCCGCGGCTTCGGCGCGAAGAGCGAAGCGAAGATGCTGGAAGGCATCGCCCTGTACCGCCGCGCGCGCGGCGAGCGCAAGCTGCTGGGCGAGGTGCTGCCGGTGGCCACGGCGCTGCTGGAGCGGGTGAAGGCCGCGCCGGGCGTGGTGCGCGCCAGCCTGGGCGGCAGCGTGCGCCGGCAGGCGGAGACCGTGGCGGACGTGGACATCATCGCCTCCGCGCCGGAGGCTGAACCGGTGTTGGATGCCCTGGCGAACGCCCCCGGCGTTGCCACGGTGCTGGGCAAGGGCGAAAGCAAATGCTCCGTGCGGTTGGAGGCCGGAGACCTCCAGGTGGACCTGCGCGTGCTCCCCGACGAGGACTTCGCTACCGCCCTGCACCACTTCACCGGCTCCAAGGCGCACCACATCCGCCTGCGCAACCTGGGGCAGGAGCGCGGCCTCAAGATTTCCGAATGGGGCGTCCACCGGGACGACGGCACCAAGGTGCCCGTGACGGAGGAGTCCGGGCTCTACGCCCTGCTGGACATGCAGTACGTGCCCCCCGAGCTGCGGGAGGACAACGGCGAGGTGGAGGCCGCACGCGCGGGAACGCTTCCCCAGGACCTGCTCACGCTGGAGGACGTCCAGGGCGCGGTCCACGCGCACAGCACCTGGTCCGACGGGCGCAACAGCCTGGAGGAGATGGCGCTCGCGGCGCGGGCACTGGGCCTGAAGTACCTGACCATCACCGAGCACAGCGAGGCAGCCATCTACGCAGGCGGCTTGAAGGTGGATGACCTCAAGCGCCAGTGGGAGGAGATCGACCGCATCAACGCGGCCGTCTCCGGCGTGCGGCTGCTCAAGGGCATCGAGGTCGACATCCTGGAGTCCGGCGCGCTCGACTACGCCGACAGCGTCCTGGAGCAGCTCGAGGTCGTCATCGGCTCCATCCACGTCCGGCACGGCATGGACGAGGACCAGATGACGCGCCGGCTGCTGACCGCGATGGACAACCCCTGCCTCCAGATTCTGGGGCACCCCACCGGCCGACTCATCAACAGCCGGGAGCCCTACCCCGTCCGCATGGACGAGGTCCTGGAGCGGGCCGCCGAACGCGGCGTGGCCGTGGAGGTCAACGGCAAGCCCGCGCGCCTGGACATCAAGGCCGAATATGTCCGGCAGGCCGTGCAGCAGGGCGTCCGCCTGGTGGTGAGCTGCGACGCACACCAGAAGGAGGACCTGAGGAACCTGGCCTTCGCGGTGGCCACCGCGCGCCGGGGCTGGGCCCGGAAGCGGGACGTGCTCAACACACTCCCGGCGGACCGCTTCGTCACCGCGCTGCGCGAGCGCCGGTGATAGGCTGCGGCACCCGCCGATGTCCCGCCTGCCGCCGCTGCTCCTCCTCTGCCTCCTCCCCTTCGCCTCCGCCGCGGCGGAGGCCGACAAGCCCTCGCGCGCCGACCTCCAACGGGTGCTGGAGCGACACGGGCGCTCGGTGGTGCACGTCAAGGGGCCTCGGAACGCGGGGCCCGGCGTCTTCGTGGGGTCCGCGGGGCAGGTCCTCACCTCCGTCACTCCAGTGGGGGCCAGCTTCACCGGCTTGAATGCCGCCACGGTGGAGCACGACGGAAAGACGCTGCCCGCCCGCGTGGTGATGGCCAGCCAGGACCTCCAGATTGCGGTGCTCGCCGCTCCGGATGGCGCGTACCCGGCGGCGCCCGTGAAGGTGCTTCGGGACGGAGACAGCCTTGAGGGCCGCTGGCTGGTGGGCGTCCTCCCCGCCAAGAAAGGCCAGCCCGCGCGCCCCGTGCCGGCGCGAGCCCGGGCGACCCAGGCCCCCTTCTATGACATCCCCCTGGCCCTGCCCGCGGGCAGCCCCGTCTTCGACGCGGAGGCGCGGCTGGTGGCGGTGGTGGTGAAGAAGCACCGTCGCGGCTGCCGGGTGCTTCCGCTGAGCGCCGTGAAGGTGGAGCTGGCGTCGGTGGACATGCCATGACCCAGGCCGTGACGACGCCCTGGCGACCGAACGCCGTGCAGGAAGCGGTGGGCTTGTGGGCCGTGGGCTTCCTGTCCATCGTCGCCGCGTTCCTCCTGTTGGGCGGCACCAGCGTCCCCAAGCTGGTCGCGACCGTGGGCTTTCTCTACCTGCCGCTCATCCCCATGCGCTGGCGGGACGAGGACTACGGGGACTACGGCCTGTCGCTGCGCGCGTGGCGCGAGGACCTGCGCCTGTTCCTGCTGCTGTCCGCGGTGGTGGGCCCTCTCTTCTTCCTGGGGTTCGCCGCGTTCGTGGAGGTGCTCCCCCACCTGCCCCCGGCGCTGGCCAAGCACCTCACTCCGCTGATGGGCGAGGCCCGCTTCCAGCCCCGCCTGCCCCCGCGCTTCGGCGAGTGGTTCATCGACCAGCTCTTCGTCGTCGCGCTGCCAGAGGAGTTCTTCTACCGGGGCTACCTCCAGACGCGGCTGCGCGACGCCTGGCCCCAGGGCCGCAAGTTCCTGGGGGGCCGGCTGGGCCCCGCCTTCTGGCTGACGGCGCTGCTGTTCGCCCTGGGCCACCTGGCCATCTTCCAGGCGTGGCGGCTGTCCGTGTTCTTCCCAGCGCTGATCTTCGGGTGGATGCGGGAGCGCTCCGGCACCGTCATCGGCGCCGCCCTGTTTCACGCGGCTTGCAACCTCTATGTGCGGTTTCTCGAGGTTTCTTTTTTCGGCTGATTTCTGCCGAGTTTCGCCGCGCCCCCCACTCCATGCAGCAGCACCGAGCGCACCACCCGTGAAAAATGGGCGTGTTTACGCGCCCGTAACCTGATTTCAACGGAATCTCGACAAGGTTTTACTTGCCTTCCGAGAATGGCTTATTGCGTCGAAAATATCGCAAGAAACTCTGCACCACACTGCGGCGATAACTCTTCAACCCCCTTGCACTGAGTTCGAGACCCCCAATGACGATTCGCCGCACCGAAGGTCCGAAGCCCACGATTCGCTCCACTGCTGCTTCCGAGGCTCAGTCGAAGACGGCCGCCAAGCCCGCGACCATCGCCCCGAACGTCATCAAGGACGGGTTCGGTCCCGCGGCCAAGACGTCGGACCTGGCGCGCGCGGAGAAGACGCTGAAGCCGCTGCCGCCTCCCGTGGGCCGGCTCTCCCTGGAGAGCCGCGAGGCGCAGACCGCCATCCAGACGTCGCTGGCGCACCTGACCCCCTCCACCCAGACCTCCATCCGCAACCCCGGCATCATCGGCGGCGTGCAGTTCCCGGCGTACACGCCGAAGAGCGTGGAGCGTGACTCGCTGGGCATGACGCACGTGCGTCTGGACCGCCAGCACGAGGGCGTGAAGGTCTTCGGCGAGCAGGTCGTCACGCACCTCGACGCCGAGGGCAAGGTCAAGAGCACCACCGGCGACCAGTCTGAGATCCCGGCCGGCCTGGGCAAGGAGAAGCCCAAGGTGTCGCACAGCCAGGCGCTGGACATCGCGATGAAGGCGTTCGACGGCAAGCCGGACCGCCAGCCGAACTCCGAGCGCGTCATCTACAAGGACATCTCCGGTGAGTACCACTCCGCCTACCGGGTGGAAGTCACCAACGTGGATGGCACCGACAATCCGCGCAAGATGAACTACCTGGTGGACGCCAACACCGGGAAGCTCTTCGAGCAGTTCAACACCATTGACGGCTTCGCCCGCCAGCACGGCGCCGCGCACGGCCACAGCCACGCCGAAGGCGCGGACCACGCCGACCACGCCCACGGCGCGGACCACGCGCACGGCGCTGCCGCGACGGCTTCCGAGATCAAGGCCTCGGCCACGCCGAAGGCGGAGATCGCCGACCTGGCCACCGTCACGTCGAAGATCAACGTGACCCAGGACGGCACCGTGGACCAGCTGAAGCTGGACCTGGACATCGACCACACGTTCAAGGGCGACCTGTCGGTCACGCTCACCAGCCCCTCCGGCAAGTCGGAGACGGTGCACAACCGCAAGGGCGGCAGCGCGGACCACATCAAGGGCAGCTTCGACCTGAGCGCCTTCGCGGGCGAGTCCGCGAAGGGCGAGTGGACGCTGTCGGTGAAGGACAACGCGCGCCGCGACACGGGCACGCTGAACAGCTGGGGCCTGACCATCACCCCGAAGGCCGTTGAGCCCAACGAGCCCGGTCCCGGCGAGAAGATCGCGGACGACACGTCCATGTACAGCGGCAAGGTCGCGCTGGAAACGAAGAAGCAGGCGGACGGCACGTACACGCTCGAGGACGGCACGCGCGGCAAGGGCGTGGCGACCTACGACGCGATGAACCGCGAGCGCGCCAGCGGCCAGACGCCCATCAAGGACAACAACGACGTCTGGGGCGAGGCCACGGACCCGGAGCGCAACAAGGCCGCGGTGGACGCGCACTACGGCGGCCAGATGATGTACGACTACATGAAGGACATCCTCGGCCGTGACTCCATCGACGGCGCGGGTGAGAAGCTGGTGTCCTACGTCCACGTCAGCAACAACTACGTGAACGCGTACTGGGACGGCGAGAAGATGAGCTACGGCGACGGCGACGGCCGCAACTCCGGTCCGCTCACCGCGCTGGACATCGCGGGCCATGAGATTGCCCACGGCCTCACCGAGCGCACCGCCGGCCTCATCTACCGCGGCGAGTCCGGTGGTCTGAACGAGGCGATGAGCGACATCATGGGCGCTGGCCTCGAGTGGTACGCGTCCCAGAAGAACCCCGACGTGAAGTTCAACTGGACGGTGGGCGAGACGGCCTGGACGCCGAAGGACGGCGACCCCACCGACGGTCTGCGCTACATGGACGATCCGACGAAGGACAACTACTCGGTCGACAACTACAAGAACTACCCGAAGCAGACCGAGGTGCACGGCTCCAGCGGCATCGCGAACAACGCCTTCTACCTGCTGACCAACGGCGGAACCAACCGCACGTCCGGCATCGAGGTGAAGGACGCCATCGGCATGGAGAAGGGCCTGAAGATCTACTACCGCGCCCTGGCTCACTACATGACGCCGAGCACCACGTTCGCCCAGGCCCGCACCGCGACCATCAACGCGGCGACGGACCTCTACGGCGCGGACTCCGCTGAAGTGGCGAAGGTCAAGGAGAGCTGGACCGCCGTCGGCGTGAACTAGTCCTCCCGCTTCACTGAAGACACCCAAGCCCGGCCCGGCCCGCGACACACCGCGGACTGGCGCCGGGCTTCGGCTTTCCAGCGGCCACTCAGGCCGGCGACTCCCCTGTTTCGGTGACGGGCGTCGTGGCCGGCACGCCATCCACCAGCAACATGATGGAGTGCGCGCTTTCGTGGCGGAGCGCCTTGGCGGCGGCGTATTCCGGGGATGCCCACCAGGCCCTGGCGAGCTCCACGCTGGGGAACTCCAGCAGGACGAAGCGCGGGGGCTGCCAGGTGCCTTCCAGGGCCTGGGTGGGGCCACCCTTGACAAGGTAGCGGCCCCCGTAGGGCTTGAGCGACGGAGGCGCGAGCTGCTTGTACCGCTCGTAGGTCTGCGCGTCGTGCACCGAGACCTCGATCAGGACGTAGGCAGGCATGGGCGCTCCTCGCGCGGCTCAGAACTCGTATCGGAAGACGACGGGCGCTCCCTGCGTTCGATGCCTGGGGAACGTCCAGGCGCCTATCTTCTGCTGCATGCAACGCACGAGCGACGTGCCTCGCAGCCACGGCGTCTCGGTGGTGATGGACTCCACCTTCCCGCTCGGAAGGACGCTCAAGCGCAGCACTGCCCGGTCCCCCTCCTGGGGCGGCGCGGACTGCTCCCGGGCACACGCCGCGAGCTCCGAACGCCGGGCATGCACCACCGCGAAGACGGTGGCCAGGTCGAGCGACTCGCGCGGCGCCGTCGGGTCGGGCGGAACGTAGACGGTCGGCTTGTGGTGCTTGGTGGCGTTGGGCCCTGGGCCGGAGAGCATGCGGTCGAAGTCCGCGTCGGGCCCCAGGTCGTCCTCCGAGCTGCCAGCCGTCGCGGCTTCCGCCACCGTCGTCGCGGGCCGCTTGGCGGGCGCTGGCTCCGGAGCAGGCGCCACGGAGTGCTTCCCGATGACGAAGGCCACGGCGACGTCTCGCGAGGAGAGACTGCCCGTGGGCCGCTCGAAGACGCGCTCCTCCGGCGACGGCCGTCCGCCGCCGGTCGCGGCGCGCGCCGTGCTCTCCGTGCCGGTCAGCTCCGGCACGCGGCCTCCGCGTTCAACCGAGACGGCTGAGAGTGAGGGCGTCGATGGGCGTGTGGGCTCCTGCACCGGGCTCGGGTCGCGCACGCCCTCGGCGGCCGACGTCGCGACGCCCGCGCCGCGGATGCCCAGGCTCGCGCTGCCCGTGCCGCCCGCTGACGTGGAGGAACCCGACGCCGCGCCGCCCTGGCTCGCAGCCGCGACCGCTTCCGGCGTGGGCGCGGCGGCCACCGGCTGTTCCGCGGGCGGCGGCGCACCGGTGCCACGCGTCGTGTCCACGGCCTCACCGGGGCTCGCGGCACCACGGCCGCCCCCAACGCCCAGGACGCTCAGCGCCAGGGCCACCGACACGCCGCCGATGGCACCACCCGCCAGGATGAAACCCAGCCGGCGCTTGCGACGCGCGCGTTCCTCGGGGGACGGAGACGCGAGCACCGCGTGGGTTCCCACGGGCTCCGCCACGGGCATCGGGTCCGACGCCGGGGCTCCGTACGCGGCGAAGTCACTCGCGGCAGGCGCGGTGACAGGTTCCGGTGCGAGCGTCGCGACAACAGCTTCTGGAGCAGGCCCGACGACAACGCCCGCGGCCGGAGTCCCTGGGGACTCCACGGAAAGTGGTGCGTCGGACGCCTGCGTCTGCGGCATGGCGACAGCGCTCACCGCGGGAGTGGCCACGACGGCGGCGGGAGCAATGGCCGCGAAGGGGGGCACCACCGTGCCTGGTGCGTTCAGGATCACCCGCTCCGTGGTGGCCTCGGACACGTCCACCGCGCGCGCGGCCTGGGGCATGAAGGCCCCGGACGCTTCCGGCGGAATGGGCGGAGGTCCCGCGGGCACGGCCGGCGGCAGCAGCGCGGAGGCGAGTTCCGGGATGTGCCCCAAGGGCAGCCACTCACTGAACCCCTCGCGCCAGCACAGGGAATCAAAGCCCAGAAAACCCCGCTCCACGTGGGCCTTCAGGTCCGCGAGGTCGTGAGGACCGTAGGCCGAGCCGCCCGCGACGAAGTACCAGGCATGCTTCACGACGGGCGCGGCTTCCTTTGGCGGCGCCTCCTCCTCGCCCAGGGTGGACGCCCGTGAACGGCCCGCGCCCCGGTGCAGTCGCTCCGACTGCGTGGCCTCGCGGTAGCGTGGCTGCGCGCTGGGCCGGGTACGAAGGCTCTTGTCCGTGCGCAGCTGGCCCACGATGGCGTCCAGCTCCGCATCCGACACGCCATCCAACACGGGCGAATCGCCCTCGTCAGGGCGCTCTGGGGCCACCTCCCGGGCGTTTCCCGGGTTGGCGTTGTCTTCCCCTGAGTTGCCGGCCATCGACCCGCTCCTTGATTCCATCCGGTCCCGATTAAGCCGCACCATCAGACCTCACCCAATGGAATGCCACCACGGCGATTCGTCAACGGCGAGCATCTGCGCGGAGGTGGACACAGCCCCCACGTGGGACGGAGCCCTAGCGTAGTTCCCATGGCCCATGTTCGTACAATGTCCCGACTGTGCGGCATGGACACACAGTCGTCGATGCGCCACGCGTGGGAGCGAGAGCAGTGCCGCACACCTCGCGGCACGTGCCGGCACACGCACTCTCCGGCGATCAAACAGAGGACTTCGTAGGCGCGGGCAACTGCGCGGCCACGGGCCCGTGCCCCAACGCGTCCACCACCGCCACCAGCGTCCGGGCGCATTCCTGGCGCACCACGACGCCGTCGCCATTCTCCAGCGCCCCCACCTTGGGACGGGAGCGATGGGCGACCGCGAACCTCACAGCCACACCTCGAAGTCCACCTGCGTGCCCTTCGGGCCGGTGCGCACGTCGAAGCGGTCCGCCAACCGCTTCACGCCCAACAAGCCCAGGCCCAGGCCCGTCTTGCTCTCGTACGTCCCCGACAGCACGCGCTCCAGGTCCGGGATGCCTTGCCCGGAGTCCTCGGCGCTGACACGCAGCAGCCGCTTGGGCGTCAGCTGCGGCGCGAGCTGGATGGTGCCGCCCCCCGCATACGAAATCTGGTTGCGCGCCAGCTCACTCACCGCCGTATCCACTTTCTGGCACTCGTAGCCGCGCCCGCCCAGGGATTCACACAGCATCCGGGCGGCGAGCCGCGCGTGACTGGCGTCCGCTTCCGTGCGCACCAGATAGGTGGTCGCCCGGACCTCCGCCGGGGCGGAAGTGGCCGTGCCCTCCGGCCCCGCTGAGGGCGCGAGCTGCGCGCGAAGCTGCGCCATCATCTGCTGCCGACGAGAAGGGTCCACGAAGTGGCGGGTGGCGGGTTCCAGCGCCTCGATGATGCGCGGCAGGTCCGCCGTGGTCGCCGTGTCCAGGGACAGCCGGAGGGACTCCACGGTGCCTCGCAGCACCAACTGCGCCGCCGTCTCCGACATGAACTGCCGCAAGACGCGAAACAGCGCCGAGCACACCCAACCACCGCTCACCCCTGCCTCCTTTTCTTCGCCTGGACCACCACCCGCTTGCGCGCCAGCACCTCGAACCCTCCACCTTCGCGGTTGGCCACCTGGACGTCGTCGGTGAGCCGTCGCACCGCGGCCCCGCCTTCGCCCAGGCTTTCTCCGGGCAGCGGGCTCGGACGCCCTTCCCTGCCAGCGAAGAATCGGGATGGGTCCTCCATGCCGGGGCCGCGGTCGCGGGAGCGGATGAAGAGCCACTCCGCCTCGCGCCACAGCTCCACCCAGCCCCGGCCACCCGCGTGGCGCACCAGGTTGGTGGCCAGCTCGCTCACCACCACCGCCACCTCGGCGCTGGCTTGCGCCGTCAGGCCGTGCTCACGGGCGTAGCGGAGGCTCAACGCGGCGGCGACCGCCGTATCCGACCTCAAGCGGATCTCGATGCTGAACATCGGCTCAACTTCTGAGAGCATGGGAGACACGAGCACCGAAAATTCAGCGAATCTTCAATATTTCAATGAAGCACCCTCAATGGAAGCACTTCCCCTCCGGGGATGTAAAGCGGCTCGCAGTCATCCTGGACCCGGAGCGCCCATCTCGGGAAAGCCTGGGTGTGAATGAGGGGTATTCGTGAAGCGCGGTCGGGAGTTCAGCGCTTCATGGCGGGACCGCCGGGACTTCCACGAGGTGGCGCCGAGGCCCGCATCCGCTTCGGGAGCGGCCTCCAGGCGCCTGCCTCGCGTACGTCGGTCACGTGCCGGACAGCTCGTGCATCTGCAAATCCGGCCCCACCGCCAGCGTGTGGCCATGAGCCAGCTCCACCCATCCCGCGGTGCGCTTGAGCGCGCTGGCCACCACGACCGTGCGACGGCGGCGGTGCGCTCCCACCGCGGGCTGCGTATCGGGTGTCGAGGGCGTCACCTCGCACAATTCGCATTCGGCCGCCCCCTCCAGCCGCGTGCAGTACAAGGGATGCTCGCCGTACCGGGTCGCCGCCAGGAGGATGCCGTTGGTGGCCACCAGGTTGAGCGTGGGCGTGCGTGTCACGCCGGCCTGGGCCGCGGCCTGCGCCACCTCGCGCGCCGTGTCCGCCAGCACGCGTCCAGCGACCTCGGCCTCCAGCCGTGGATCCTCCGTGCGGCCCAGGTCGCGCAGGCGCCTGAGGAAGACAGCGAACAGCAGCTCCCCTTCGGTGCCGCCACGCACCTGACGCCGCAGGTGGTCCGGCAGCGACGCCAGCAACGGGGCACGAAGCAGCTCGAAACCCTGTACGCCGCCATGAAGAGCGAACAACCAGCGCCGAGAGCGGAAGGGCTGCGTATTCTCCTCCAGCGACAAGCCCACGGGCAGTTGGCCGGCGTGGAACAGCAGTGCCTCCGATTCATGCGGGGGCACGAGCGAGTCCAGGGACAGTGCCTCGCTACTGGAGAAGCGCCGCAACAGGACCTCCTCCTGGGCGTAGGCTCCCACCCCCACGGCGTTCGCCCTCGGCTCTCCCTGGAGCAGGACCTGGCCTTGGAGGCGGTGCAGCTCACAGCGCAGCAGGTTCGGGTCGGACGTCAGAGCGGCGAGGATGACGGACATGGATGAGTAAACCCCCTTCGCCATGAGAGATAATGGCCTCGGAGCGCCCCCTCAAGCCAGTGGGCGTGCTCCCTTGCACCCTCGCTAAGCCCTTGAAATGGCTGGGCTTTATTGACACGGGAACGTTGACACCCGCTTCTGGGGGTGCCTAACCTCCGTGCCCTTCACCGACGGACCTCTGCTGAAGGTCTTCACCGGAGATGGAATGGCGGACGACATCGCAATCGGCATCGACCTGGGCACGTCATTCTCATGCGTGGCGGTGGTCCAGGACGGCCAGCCCACCGTCATCCCCAACGAGTGGGGAGAGACGACTCACGCCTCCTGCGTCTCGTTCCTCGAGGATGGCTCGGTCCTGGTCGGTAACGCGGCCAAGAAGAACATCATCACCAACCCCGAGCAGACCGTCTATTCCGCCAAGCGCCTCATCGGCCGCTACTACTTCTCCGACGAGGTGAAGAAGGCGCAGGCGGTGATGCCGTACCGAATCGTCGAGGGCGACAACAACTCGGTGCGCATCGCGATGAACGAGCACTCCTATTCGCTCCCGGAGATCAGCGCGCTGGTGCTCAAGGAGCTGAAGGCGGTGGCGGAGACGTACCTGGGCCAGGAGGTGACCAAGGCCGTGGTCACCGTGCCCGCGTACTTCAACGACAACCAGCGCCAGGCCACCAAGGACGCGGGCCGCATCGCCGGCATGGAGGTGCTGCGCATCCTCAACGAGCCCACCGCCGCGGCGCTCGCATACGGCTTCGGGCGCGACGTCAACCAGCGCGTGGTGGTCTACGACCTGGGCGGCGGCACCTTCGACGTCTCCATCCTGGAGATTGGCAAGGACGTCTTCGAGGTGCTGGCCACCGCGGGCGACACGTACCTGGGCGGCGACGACTTCGACGACCGCATCATGACGTGGCTGGCGGATGACTTCCTGGCCCGCACGCGCCTGGACGTGCGGCAGAACAAGTTCTGCCTGCAGATGCTCAAGGAGGCCGCGGAGAAGGCGAAGATCGACGTGGGCCAGACGGGCTCCGCGGAGATTCTCTGCCAGGGCATCTGCCAGGACGCGGACGGCAACGTCATGGACCTGCGTGGGCAGCTCAACCAGGACCAGTTCAACCGCATGGTGATGGACCTGGTGCAGCGCACCTTCAAGGTGTGCGACGAGGCGCTGCAGAGCGCGCGCCTGACGGCCGCCGACATCGACGCGGTCATTCTCGTGGGCGGGCCGACACGGCTGCCCATCATCCGCAATTCGGTGAAGCACTACTTCCAGAAGGAACCGCTGGAAGGCATCAACCCGGACCAGGTCGTGGCCATGGGCGCGGCGCTCCAGTCGCACGCGCTGCTGGACAGCAAGACGCAGACGTTCCTGGTGGACGTCACGCCGCTGTCGCTGCGCATCGGCACGGTGGGTGGGTACACCGAGAAGATCATCGACAAGAACACGCCGGTTCCCATCGACCGCTCGAAGACGTTCACCACCAGCCGCGACGGCCAGGAGAAGGTGAAGATTCGCGTGTACCAGGGCGAGTCCAACCGCGCCGACGAGTGCGAGATGCTCGGCGAGTTCGAGTTCGCGGGCTTCCGCATCGGCTACCGCGGCGAGGTGAAGATCGAGGTCACCTTCGAAATCAACACGGATGGCCTGGTGCACGTGTCCGCGTGCGACACGGCGACGGGTCAGAAGACGTCGACCTCCATCACCCTGTCCTCCGGCATGAGCGAGGCCGATATCCAGCAGTCCATCCAGGCCAACCGGAACATCCGGCTTGCCGGCCACAACAGCGACGACCTGCCCGCCGCGGCGCAGTAAGGCCGCGACTCGACCACGCCGATGTCCGAGCCTTCAGACCCCAGCGCCGGCAAACCGCCGGGAGCCACGCCCGGGACACCGGCCACGCCCGCCCGGCCCGCAGTCCCGCGCGTGACGGCCGCCGTCCCCGGCCCTGTCACGCCCGGGACGATTCCGTCGTCGCCCGCCGCCAGCGCGCCGACTCCGCCGCCTCGGCCCCAGGGAACACCTGTCGCACGCCCCACCGGCGTGACGCCCCCGGTGCCGCCCCGGGCCACGACGACGGGGATTCCCACGGTGCGGACGGGCGCTGGAGAGGGTGCGCCTTCCACGCCCGGACGTGCGACGGCGCCGGGTGCGAGTCCCGCGGCGGCGCCGGCACGCCCGGCGTCGGGTGCGGTGCCGTCCGTGCCGGGTTCGGGGAGTGCGCCGCGAGGCACGCCCACGACGCTGCCTGCGATTCCTGCCGTGGGTGCCGCGACGAGCCCTGCCGCGAGGCAGCCGGCAACCGGCGCAGTGCCGGGGCAGCGGAGTGCTGCTGGAGATGCGCCATCCGCCGCGGTCGCCACGACGCCGGTGCCGCGCCCGGCGGGAGCTGGCACAGGGGCCTCGGCGTCCGCGCCGGGTACGTCGGCTAGCGCGAGTGCAACGGGTGCTGACGCTCGGACACCCGTGCCGCGTTCGGCGCTCGCGAACACTGGCGTGCAGGCGCCCACGGCTCCGCAGGGCATCAGCGGAGCTGACGCGCGGACACCCGCGCCGCGTCCGGCCACCGGAGCAGCGGGGGCTGCCACGCCCGTACCGCGCCCGGCCACCGGAACAGCGGGGGCTGCCGCGCCCGTGCCGCATCCGGCCGCGGGAGCAGCGGGAGCCGCCACACCTGTACCGCGTCCGCCTACCGGTGCAGCGGGAGCCGCCACACCTGTACCGCGTCCGGCCGCCGGAGCAGCGGGGGCCGCCACGCCCGTACCGCGTCCGCCTACCGGTGCAGCGGGAGCCGCCACACCTGTACCGCGTCCGGCCGCCGGAGCAGCGGGGGCCGCCACGCCCGTACCGCATCCGCCTACCCATGCAGCAGGGGCCGCCACACCCGTACCGCATCCGGTCGCCGGAGCAGCGGGGGCCGCCACGCCCGTACCGCATCCGGCCGCCGGAGCAGCGGGAGCCGCCCCCCCCGTACCGAGCCAGGTGACGGGCGCAGGCGCCAACACTCCTGTCCCCCGCGTGCCCCCCGCAGGCACCGCCACGCCCGCTTCGGGACCGGCACCGGCCTCCCCCGCCGCTGGCGCGAGTACGCCCGTGCCACGCGTCGCGACGGCTGGCGCCACTGCCACTGGAGCCAACACGTCCGCCCCGCACCAGGGCTCGAATCCCAATGCGGCGGGAGCACCGACGCCCGCGCCTCGCCCGGCCGGTGGAGGAAACACGCCTCCTCCGCGCCCGGCCGGGGCAGTTCCTCCGGCGCAGCGACCCACCATGGGCGCAATCCCCGCCGTTGCTCCTGCCATCGCGCCCATGGGTGCAACAGCGTCGCCAAGCTCGGCTGGTGTCGCTCCCCCCATCGCTCCCGTGGGGGCCTCCGCTCCACTCGCGGGCGCAGTGCCCCCCATCGCTCCCGTGGGGGCCTCCGCTCCACTCGCGGGCGCAGTGCCCTCCATCGCTCCCGTGGGGGCCTCCGCTCCACTCGCGGGCGCAGTGCCCTCCATCGCCCCCGTAGGCGCTCCGGCTGCGCCCTCATCGACAGGCGTCGTCCCCTCCGTGGCCCCGGTAGCGCCCCGCGCTCCGGCCCAGACGAGGACTGTCCCGCCCGTCGCCCCGGCAATCCCCGCAGCCGCGCCGCAGGCAGGCGCCGTACCCTCCGCACCGGCGCGCGCCCAAGGAACAGCACCGACGCCGAGGCCGCCTCCCGTACTCGCGCTGGGACAGGTTGTCCCTCCCGTGACGCCGTCCACGGCTCCACAGCAGAAGCCCGGTGCCCGGCCCACCATGTCCCTCCCAGCGCTGGTGCCCGCCGGCGCCACGCCGCCGCGCCCTCCCCCGTCCGTGGCGCCCGCCGTCCCAGGCATCGCACCGCTGACGCCGGCCTCACACGCTCCATCCGGCGCGGTGCCATCGATTCCTTCCGTGGCACCCATCGTCCCGCCCGTCGCCCCGGCCGCGGCCACGGCGGTCACGTCACCGCCGTCGCCTGCTGCGTCAACGGACCTGGGCCTGGACATCCAGCAGCTCGCCGACCTGGAATCGCGCTGCGCGAAGCTGGACCAGCTCGACTACTTCGAAGTGCTCATGCTGGAGAGGACCGCCACCCCCGCGGACATCAAGCGCGCCTTCTACCGGGAGAGCCGCACCTACCACCCGGACCGCTTCTTCCACGTGGACTCCAAGGAGCTCAAGGAGCGCATCAACGAGCTCTACAAGCGCGTCACCGAGGCCTACTACGTCCTGCGCGACGACACGAAGCGCAAGAAGTACGTCGTCGACGTGACGGGCCCCGAGCGCGCCCAGAAGCTGCGCTTCACCGAAGCCTCCGAAGCGGAGACCAAGGCCGCCGCCAAGAAGGAGCAGGAAGAGCAGATTGGCACCCACCCCAAGGGACGCCAGTTCTTCCAGCAGGCGCAGAAGGACGCGGACGCCGGCAACTGGTCCGCCGCCGAGCGGAACCTGAAGATGGCGCTCACCTATGAGCCCTCCAACGCCCGCTACAAGGAGCGGCTGGCGGAGGTCCAGAAGCAGTCCCAGGACGAGGCTCGCGACAAGGGCGGCTCGTTCAAGATTCGCTGACGGCGGCGGCGCCCATGGTCATCGACCTCATCATCCTCGGATTGGTGCTGTTCTTCGCCATGATCGGCGCCATCACCGGGGCGTCGCGCCAGGTCGCCAACGTGGTGGGCCTGGCGGTGGGCTACTTCGCCTCGCGCCGCCTGGGCCCCGTGGCGGCCCCACACCTGGCCGAGGCCCTGGGCAGTCCGCTCTTCCTGGGCGCCATCGTGGGTACGGTGCTCCTGTTCATCTGCACGTGGCTCGCGGTGCGCTACGCCCTGGGCGCGCTGCTGCTGCGCATCCTCTCCACCGGTCAGCACCATGAGAACCGGGGCGTGGACCGCTTCCTCGGCTTCGTGCTGGGTGGCGCGAAGATGGGCATCATCGCCTGGGTCGTCCTCAGCGCCATCGCCTTCTTCGAACAGCACGTCGTCATCGCGGGCCGCCGCGTGGGTCTGTCCCCGAAGGAGTCGCTCTCCATCGAGGTCGCCCGCCGCTACAACCTCTTCGAGATGACGCAGTTCGCCCCGGTGAAGAACCTGGTGGAGGTCGCCAAGGCCGCCAGTGATCCGAAGCGCGCGAGGCGGCTCCAGGACGACCCGGCCTACAAGGCCCTGCGCAAGGACCCTCGCTTCCAGCGACTGCTGCAGGACCCGAAGCTGAAGCAGGCCCTGGCCCGAGGAGACACCGCCGCGCTGCTGCGCCACGACGGTGTGCTCCAGCTCATCCAGGATCCGGACGTGGCGGCCCGGCTGGGCGCCGCGGCCCGCGCCTCCGAGCGCGAGCCCTGACTCACACGTCCAACTGCGTCGAATCCAGCCCCCGCAGCCGCTCCCGCACGAAGCCCGCGTCCACCGTCACCTGGCGCCGCCGCCGCTCGGGCGCCTCGAACATGATGTCCGCCATGACGTGCTCCAGGATGGACCGCAATCCTCGAGCGCCCAGCCCCCGCTCCACGGAATAGCGCACCACCTCACGCAGGCCCGGTTCGGCGAAGTCCACCTCCAGGTCGTCCATGGACAGCAGCTCGCTGAACTCGCGCACGATGGAGTCCGGCGGCTCGGTGAGCACGCGCATCAGGTTCTCCTCGCCCAGCCGCTCCAACTGCACCACCACCGGCAGGCGGCCGAGGAACTCCGCCAGCATGCCGAAGTCCGTCAGCTGGCGGGTGCTGATGCGCTTTGGGCTGCGCGTCGCCGAGTCCTCCGCGCCAAAGCCCATGGCGCGGCTCCCTTCATCTCCGTAGTCGTGCAAGTCGCTGAACGTGCCCGCGCAAATGAAGAGGATGTCGCGCGTGTCCACCTGCACGAAGTCGCTCTTGTTCCAGGCCTGGGTGACGTTGAGGGGCACGTACACCTCGCGGCCCTCCAGCAGCTTCAGCAGCGACTGCTGGACCCCCTCGCCGCCGATGTCGCGGCTGCCCGCACCGTTGCGGGCTCCCTGGGAGCGGCGGGCAATCTTGTCCACCTCGTCAATGAAGATGATGCCCCGCTGGGTGTCCTCCACGGAGTGGTTCGCCTTGAAGAGGAGGTCGGAGATCATCACCTCCACGTCCTTCCCGTAGTAGCCGGCCTCCGTGTACTCGGTGGCGTCCACGGTGGTGAACGGCACGTGGAGGATGTCCGCCAGATTGCGGGCGATGTGCGTCTTGCCACTCCCGGTGGGTCCCATCAGCAAGATGTTGGATTTCTTGATGAGCGACGTCCGGCGCAGCCTTCTCGCCAGCAGACGCTTGAGGTGATTGTGGGCCGCAATGGCCACCGCGCGCTTGGCCCCGTCCTGGCCGATGACGAAGCGATCCAGCCGCTCGTAGATTTCCCGCGGGGTCAGCAGCGCCTCTTCCCTGCGTGCGGACGACTCCATGTACCCTCCCCTTGTTTCCACGCGTCCCTCATGACTCACGGGGAAAGGGTAGGAATTGAATGGAGGGTCGGCCCGCGGGAGGAGGAGCACCGGGCGGCCGCCCCGCCAGCCTGCCTGCCCTCCGCACAAGCGGCTGTTGAATACCGAGGGGCTTTCCGATAGTTCCCGCGCGATTCCTGTGATCGTCCGTTGTTCACGGGAGTCCACCCCATCTACCCCAGGGAGCCTCGAGACGCCGATGCCCGTAAACGCCCCTCCCCACCGCTGGACCCTTGCCGACGCGCACGAGCTGTACGGAATCCGGAACTGGGGCAACCCCTACTTCGGCATCAATGAGAAGGGCCATGTCATCGTCCATCCGGACGGTCCCCAGGCCCCGAACATGGACCTGAAGGAGCTGGTCGACGAAGTGCGCCGCCGGGGCATCGGCCTGCCGCTGCTCATCCGCTTCACGGACGTGCTGCGCCACCGCGTGGTCCACCTGAACGAGGCCTTCCGCAAGGCCATGAACGATCAGGGGTTCAAGGGCGGCTACCGCGGCGTGTACCCCATCAAGGTGAACCAGCACCGCTACGTGGTGGAGACCCTCATCGAGGCGGGCAAGGGCTACAACTACGGGCTGGAGGCCGGCAGCAAGCCGGAGCTGCTCGCGGTGATGGCGCTGCTGGAGAACGAGAACGCGCTCGTCATCTGCAACGGCTACAAGGACGAGGAGTACATCGAGACGGCGCTCTTCTACTCGCGCCTGGGCCGCAACGTCATCCTGGTGGTGGAGAAGCCCAGCGAGCTGCCGCTCATCGCGGAGGTCGCCCGGCGCACGGGCATCCCCCCCCGGCTGGGCATTCGCGTGAAGCTGTCCACGCGCGGCGCCGGCAAGTGGGAGGCCAGCGGCGGCGACCGCTCCAAGTTCGGCCTGACCTCCTCCGAGCTGATGAACTGCATCGGCTTCATGAAGGACGCGGGCCTGCTCAACTCCTTCGAGCTGCTGCACTTCCACCTGGGCAGCCAGATCTCCAACATCCGCAATGTGAAGAACGCGCTGCGTGAGGTGGGCTGCTTCTACGTGGAGGTGGCCCGTCAGGGCGCGCCGCTGAAGTACCTGGACGTGGGCGGCGGCCTGGGCGTGGACTACGACGGCTCCCAGACGAACTTCGCCTCTTCCATGAACTACACCACGGAGGAGTACGCCAACGACGTGGTGTTCGGCGTCATGGAGGCCTGCGACCGGGCCGGCGTGCCGCACCCCACGCTGGTGTCGGAGTCCGGCCGCGCCGTGGTGGCGCACCACGCGGTGCTGGTGGTGGATGTGCTGGGCACCAGTGAGTTCGGCCCGGCGCCGGTCCCTGACAAGGTGGACGAGAAGGCGCCCTCCGTGGTGCGCAACCTCTGGTCCACCTACCGCGAGGTCACCAACAAGAACCTGCTGGAGGCGTGGCACGACGCGCAGGACGCCAAGGAGGAGAGCCTCACCCTCTTCTCGCTGGGCCACCTGTCGCTGGAGCAGCGCGTGGCGGCGGAGAACATCTACTGGGCCACCTGCCACAAAATCATGCGCATCGCGCGTGAGCAGGGCGAGATTCCCGAGGAGCTGGACTCCCTGGAGAAGGCGCTCAACGACACGTACTTCTGCAACTTCTCCGTGTTCCAGTCGCTGCCGGACTCGTGGGCCATCGACCAGCTCTTCCCGATGATGCCCATCCACCGGCTGGCGGAGAAGCCGACGCGCCGCGCGACGCTGGCGGACATCACCTGCGACTCGGACGGGAAGATCGAGCACTTCATCGACAAGCGCGAGGTGAAGGACGCCCTCGAGCTGCACGCGCTCAACGATGACGACTACTACCTGGGCATCTTCATGGTGGGCGCCTACCAGGAGATCCTCGGAGACCTCCACAACCTGTTCGGCGACACGCACGCCGTGCAGGTGTCGCTGGGGCCCAACGGGGGCTACCTCATCGACAATGTGGTGGCCGGCGACACGGTGACGGAGGTGCTCAACTACGTCAGCTACACCAAGGACGACCTGGTGGCGAAGCTGCGCAAGTTCACCGAGGCCGCGCTGCGCCAGGGCCGCATCACCCTGGACGAATCGCGCAACCTGCTGCGCATGTACGAGGATGGCCTGTCCGGCTACACGTACCTGGAGCGCGAGGTGGACGCGAGCTTCGGCAGCAGCGCCAGCCAGCTCCGTCTGGTGCCCACGCCGGACGCCTCGGGCGCCCGGCCCACGACGCCGCCCGCCGGCGCTTCGGGAACGTCGGGCACCTGAGCCCCGCGCCAGAATGAAGTCCTCGCCCCCTGTCGCTCGCCGCGGCAGGGGGCTTCTTCATGCCCGGGCGTCCGTCACTGACCCGCGACGAGAGGCTCTCCGGTCCCGAAGGGCTGCGGCTCCTCCGCGAAGGCCACGTCGGCTGCCTGGGCCCTCAGGCGCTGGAGCACGGAGCGCTGCGCCTCGCCGCGCTGCACGAGCGACTCGAAGGGAAAAACCGCGAGCCGCGCGTCTTTCACCGACACGCGCGCCAGCGTGCGCCAGAGGGACAATCGGCCGTCCGTGGCCGAGCACAGGCCTTCCAACTCCAGCAGCCGGCTCAAGGGCGAATAGCGCACGAACGTGCCGTTCAACTTCAGCCGGCTCACCTTCTCCACGGCCCACGCGGCGCGCGTCTTCAGCCCATCTCGCTTCAGCTCCAGGGCGTCCATCACCGATAGCAGCGTGGTCTGGTCTTCCTTCAGCTCGGGGATGAGCGTCGCCAGATAGCGGCCCAGCAGGTTGCCGTGGTTCTCCGCCTCCGTGCGGATTGCCAGCTCCAGCCCGCCCACCGAGCCCGCCAGGTGGTCATTGAGGTAGATGCCCAGCCGCTTCGCATGCATGCCGTGTCCTCCAGGACGAGCCCCGCAGTCGGGGAGGATGAACACGAAGGGGCCCACCCGCAGCATTCGCGGGCAGGCCCCCTGGAGGGCAAGCGGCCTGGCGTCCTCAGTCCGGATAGCTGAACGTCAGCGGCAGCTTCACGTCCGGGTGGAGGCTGCGGGCCACCGGGCACTCACGGCCCACCTTCTCAAGTGTGGCCCGGTGTTCGGCGGACAGGCCGGCCGGCATCTGGATGTCCAGCACCAGTTCGGCGATGCGGCGCGGCGGGGGCGACATCCGCTTCTCCACACGGGCGCTGACCTCGCCCAGGGCAATGCCTTCACGCGAGGCGAACAGGTGCATCGTCGTCACCGCGCACGACATCAGCGCCGCGCCCACCAGGTCCGTGGGCGAGAAGCTGCCACCGGTGCCGCCGTTGTCGCGCGGCGCCTCCGTCTGATTCACCGTGCCCGACGGGCCATGGGTGAGCTGCGTCTTGAACTGGGGCTGGCTGACCAGCGTCATCACCACGCCCGTGGCGGGCGTCTGCGGCGGGCTCATGTCGGCGCTCCTCGAAGCAAAAGGGCTCCGCCGACATACCACCCGAACCGCGGCAGGGGCCGCTACTTGTTGCGCTTCCGGGCCGCGCCGCCGGACACCTTCGAAGGTGCCTCCGGGACGCGCTCGGGCGCGCCGAGCACCTGGGCCCGAACCTGCTCGGCCGGCAGATGAGCAGTGTCCGCCATGACACAGGACACGAAGGCCAGCTCCGCCAGGGCCCGGCGCGCGCGCTGCCGCACCGCGGGGTCCTCCGAGGCCAAGACCTCGGTGGCGGACGCCACGTAGCTGCTCGCCAATGACTCGAAAAGGTAGACCCGGTTCTCGATGGTCGTATCGGACTTCTTGCCCATAGGACTCGGACAGTAGCCACACCCAGGGTGGCGGCGGCACCCCCCATGCCGCAAGTTGGTGTGAAACCCGGCATAGGTCGCGTATGGGGAACATTCCCCCCACACCCTGGAGCCCGCCGTGATTGACCTGCACTCGCACACCACCGCCAGCGACGGTCAATATGCGCCCACGGAGCTGCTGGCGCGGGCCGCCGCCGCCGGGGTGACGGTGTTGGCGGTGACCGACCACGACACCGTCGCGGGGTTGGCCGAGGCCGAGGTGGCGGCGCGCGCCCACGGCGTGGAGCTGGTGCCGGGCATCGAAATCTCCGCGTTCATTCATGGACGCGAGTGCCACATCCTGGGGCACTTCCTGAGGCCGGACGACGAGGACATCGCTCGCTTCGCCGACCGGCTCCGGCTGGAGCGTGAGCAGCGCATGGAAGCCCTGCTGGAGCGCATGCGGCAGTTGGGCTACCCCGTGCGCATGGAGCACGTCCGGGCGGTGGCCGGCGACGCACAGTTGGGCCGTCCCCATCTGGCCCGCGTGCTGGTGGACCGCGGCTGGGTGGTGGACGTGAAGGAGGCCTTCGACCGCTTCCTGGGCATGCGCGGCGCCGCCTGGGTGGAGCGCTTCAAGCTGGCGGGCGAGGACGCCATCCGCCTCATCCGCAACGCGGGCGGCACGGCCACCCTCGCCCACCCGGGTTCATCACGCATGGAGCGACTGGAGATCCGCGCGCTCGCCCAGGCGGGACTGGCGGGCCTCGAGGTGCTGCACGAGGACCACAACCCCAGCGTGCGCCAGAAGTATCTCGGCCTGGCCAAGGAGCTGGGCCTGGTCCCCACCGCTGGCAGCGACTTCCACGGCGAGGCCATCTCCGCCGACCACCGGCTGGGCACCGCCTCCATGCCTCCCGAGCTCTTCGCCCGCCTCAAGTCACGCGCCCAGGCCTGAGCCGCCACAGGCGGGTAAAAGTGAAAAGTCCAGGAATTTGTTAGTCTCCGGGCCTCCATGGGGTGCCCGAGCGAGACGACACTGAGCGACTTCCTCGAAGGGGCGCTCCCGGACGCGCACCGCACGCGCGTCCTGGCCCACGTGGAAGGATGTGAGCGCTGCCAGGAGCACCTCGCCCTGGGCGCCAGTGCGGCGGAGGCCGTGCCCCTGCCCGACGATGGCCCGCTGGTGACCACGGGCACCCAGCTCTCACGCTACGTGGTGCAGGAGCGCATTGGCCGGGGCGCCATGGGCGAGGTGTACGCGGCCCATGACCCGGAGCTGGACCGAAGGGTCGCGCTGAAGCTGCTGCGCCCCGAGGGCCGGCACCTGGAGGAGCTGCGCTTGCGGCTGCTGCGCGAGGCTCAGGCCCTGGCCCGGCTGGCCCATCCGCACGTCGTCACCGTCTACGACGTGGGCGTCTGCGAGGACTGTGTCTTCCTGGCGCTGGAGTTGGTGGAGGGCGCGTCGCTGGCGGAGTGGCTGGAGGCGCCGAGGCCCTGGCAGGACGTGGTGCGCGTCTTCGTGGACGCGGGCCGGGGACTGGCGGCCGCTCACGCCGCCGGGCTGGTCCACCGCGACTTCAAGCCGGGCAACGTGCTGGTCGGGAAGGATGGGCGCGTGCGGGTGACGGACTTCGGTCTGGCCCGGCCCTCCCACCGGCGAGTCTCGGGCCACGCCGCGCCAGTGAGCCTGGACACGGTGACGGCGCCAGCCTCGCTGGTGGACTCGCCGCTGACCCATTCGGGCGCGCTGCTGGGCACGCCCGCGTACATGGCGCCCGAGCAGCTTCAAGGTCACGGCGTGGACGCGCGCTCGGACCAGTTCAGCTTCTGCGTGGCGCTGTACGAAGCGCTCCACGGCGTGCGCCCCTTCGAGGGCCGGACGCTGGAGGCGTTGGGCCAGGCCGCGCGGGAAGGACGCATCCGCGCGCCCGAGCGCGAATCGAAAATCCCGGCCCGTGTGCGGCGCGCGGTGCTGCGGGGTTTGCGAGCCCAGCCGGAAGAGCGCTTCCCATCGATGGAGGCGCTGCTGACCGAGCTGGCCCCCCGCGCTGGAAGGCGCCTTGCCTGGGTGGGCGCCTCCGCCGCCGTAGCGTGTCTCGTAGGGCTCACCGTGGGTTACGTGGCGGCGCATCGGAGGCAGGCCCGCTGCGAGTTGGAGGCGGAGCGGCTCACCACCATCTGGGGACCGGAGCGTCGCGCGCGAATCCATGCGGCCTTCCTCGCCACGGGCAAGCCCTTCGCCGCCGCCGCGTGGGAAGCCGTCGCCAGCACGCTCGACGGACACGCGGACACGTGGCGCGAGCTGCGCACCGATGCGTGCGCGGCCTCGCGCGATGACACCCATGCCTCATGGCAGACGGCCGCGTGCCTGGACACACGGCTGTGGCACCTGGCCGCCGTCGTCGACGTGCTGGAGAAGGCGGACGCGAGGACGGTGCAGCACGCGCCGCAGATGGTGGCGTCCCTGGAGGGCGTCTCCGGCTGCCGGGATGCTCCGGAGCTGGCGAACCGGCCGCAGCCTCCGGATGCCCTGCGGCCTCGCGTGGACGCGGCGCGGCGCAAGCTGGCCGAGGCACGGGCCCACATGGACGCGGGCAACCACTCCGGCGCGTTGAAGGAGACGACGGCCTTGCTTCAGGACATCCAGGGGCTGGACTACCGGCCGCTGGAGGCAGAGGTCCTCACGCTGCACGGCTATGCCCATGGGCTCGCGGGCAAGCCCAAGGAAGCCGAGGAGCACCTCTACAAGGCGCTCTGGGCCGCCGAGGCGGGCCGCGACGACGAAACCGTGGCCCGTGTCTGGAACCTCCTCCTGTGGGTGGTGGGCGACCAGATGGCGCGCATGGACGAGGCGAACCGGCTGGTGCACCACGCCCGCGCCGCGGTGGAGCGGCTGGGCCGCGAGCGCTTCCCGCACATCGCCACCGACCTGCACCTGCGAATGGGCGGCTTGCTCCTGGTGCAGGGCAAGCTGGACGAAGCGGACGCGGAGTTCACCCAGGGACTGGAGCTGGCGCGAAGGACCGCGGGCCCCTCACGGCCTCGCGTGACGTACTTCCTCACCGGACTGGGACGCGTCCGCTCGCGGCAGCTTCGCGCGGAGGAGGCCCTGGCGCTCTACCAGGAGGCGCAGGCCTACGCGTTCCAGGAGCGACAGTGGAGCCCCGAGCACCCGGTGCTCGCGCTCAACCTCAACAACATCGCCACCGAGCTGCTCGCCCTGGGCCGCACGCAAGAAGCGCTCGACACGTTCCAACGCTCGCTGGCGCTGCTGGAGGCCGCGCGCTCCAAGGACCACGCGAGCCTGGCCGCCCCCCTCAACAACCTGGCCGGCCTGCTGCGCCGCGAGGGGCGCCTGGACGAAGCCCGGAGCCACTATGCGCGAGCCCTGGCCATCTTCGAGCGCAGCAAGGGGACGGACCACCCCAGCACCGTCACCGCGCTCGGTGGGCTGGGCATGGTGGCCTATGACTCCGACCGGCTCGACGAGGCGCTCGCCCACAACCAGCAGGCGCTGGAGCGCATCCAACGCAGCGTGGGCCAGGACTCGCCGCGCCTGGAGATGTCGCTGCGCAACCTGGGCCTCATTCACCTGCGCGCGGGCCGGCCGGCGGCGGCGCGGCGCAACCTGACGCAGGCGCTTGGCCTCCTCCAGAAGGCGAACGGCACCGACAGCGTGGTGGCATGTGGCGTGGTGCGCGACCTGGCCCGGGTGGACCTGGAGACGGGCGCATTCCGGGCGGCGCTGACCCGCTGCCAGCGCGCCCTGGCGCTGGATGAAGCCGCGCAGGGGGACGACAGCCCGGACGTCGCGCTCGACCTCGCCTGCCTCGGAGAGGCCCACCTGAGCCTGCGCGCGCCCGAGCAAGCCGTCCCGTTGCTCGAGCGCGCACGGCGCATCCATGCTCGCGTGTGGCTGGACCGGAAGGAAGCCGCGCGAGTGTCCTTCCTCCTCGCACGGGCCCTGTGGGAACGGCCCACTCCGGAGGGACGGGAGCAGGCCACGGCCCTCGTCCGCGAGGCGAAAGCGTGGCTGGAAGCCCAGGGTCTGCGCGCCCGGCGCGAGCACGACGAACTCGAGGCATGGCACGCGCGGCACCTGCCCCGCGTGAGCGAGGTCACCCGATGAGCCAGGCTCCGGAAACGCTGACGCCGCTGCTGCTCGCGGGGGCACCCGAGTCACTGCACGACACGCTGCGCTCCGCGCCCGCGCTGGAGGCCCTGCTCACGGAGCTGCTCGACCAAGGCCGTGCGGCGTGGCCCACCGTGGCGCTGGCGCCCGCGGCCCTGTTGCACCACGTGGGCCGGCACCTGCGCGCGGAAGGCCCACCCCTGGATGCGCTCAAGCAGCTCCATGCCGCGGACGTCTACCTGGCGTGTGCCTGTGCCCAGGGAGAGCCCCAGGCGTTGCAGCTCTTCGAGAAGCACGTCCTCCAGAAAGCCGCCGCACGACTGTCCCGGCACCTCACGGCGATGGTGGACGAGGTGCTCCAGGTGACGCGCCAGCGGCTCCTGCTGGGCGTTCACGGCGGCGCGCCGAAAATCGCGGAGTACTCGGGCCGGGGCTCGCTGGGCGGCTGGGTGCGAATCGTCGCCTCGCGCATCGGCGGCGAGCTGCTGGAGCAGACCGGCCGCCACGAGCAGTCCTCCACACCTCCGGAGGCCTTGGAGCAGCTGTTGTCCCGGGACGACCCCGAGCGAAACGTGCTCCAGGCCCACTCCCGGCAAGCCCTGTCCGAATCCCTCCAGGCCGCGCTGGCAACGTTGTCCGAACGGGAGCGCGCGCTGTTGCGCCTGCACCACCTCCACGGCCTCACCATGGACCGCATCGCCACGCTGTACGCAGAGCCCCGCTCCAGCGTTGCACGCCACGTGGCCCAGGCCCGTGAGCGGCTCCTGAAGCAGACCCACCGAGAGCTGGCCGCCCGGCTGAAGCTGGACGGGCGCGAGGTGGAGAGCCTCCTGGGCCTGGTCCAGAGCCGCCTGGACCTCAGCCTCCACCGGCTGATGGGCTGACGCGTGCCTCGACTGCCGCGCTGATTCAGGCTGCGCATTCATCGCGGGCGATGCCATCATCCAGGGGAACCCTGGACGAAAGAGCCCTCAACGATGGCGCAGAAGAAGGCGAAGCGAGCGAACCGAGACCTAGAGAAGACGTACCCGCGCAAGGACTTCGTCGCGAAGCTGCGGCGGTTGGCCGACGCCATCGAGGAGGGCAAGGCCTTCAACATCCAGGTTGCTGGCGAGCGCCTGCGCATCCCCGCCGACGCGCTCTTCAACATCGAGCACGAGCGCGAGGGCGGCGTGGACGAGGTCGAGTTCCAGCTGCGCTGGCAGCGGGAGTGAGCCTCAGTTCCGCGTCGTCTTGAAGCGGCTGGTGACGGCGGTGAGCCCCTCGGCCACCGCCTGCAGGTCCTGGGCGATGCGCGTGGTGCGTCCCGTCGCGTCCACGCCCTGCTTCACCAGCTCCGCGACGTTGCGGGCGCCCTGCACGGCCTGCTCGCTGGACTGGCGCTGCTGACGGGTGGCGATGGTGATCTGCCGCGCCGCCTCGCTGGTGCCGCGCGCCAGCTCGACGATTCGCTGGAACACGGAGGAGGCCTGCTCGGCCACCTCCACGCCCCGGTCGCTGGTGGCCATGCCCACGCGGGCCTTGGCCGCCGCTTCCTCGCCGGAGTCCTGCACCTTCTCCACGATGCGGGCGATGTCACGCGCGGATGCGGACACGTTCTCCGCCAGCTTGCGCATCTCCGCGGCCACCAGCGAGAAGCCCCGCCCCACCTCGCCCGCCTTGGTGCCCTCCAGCGCCGCGTTCAGCGCCAGCAAGTCGGAGCGCTCCGCCACCTGGTTGATGACCTGGGCAATCTTCGACACCTGCTGCAGGTCCTGGTTGAGGCCGACAATCGCGTCCGCCACGCCCTTGGACTCGGTGCGGATGTCGTTGATGCCCGCCACCACCTGCGCAACCACCGCCATGGCCTCCGCCACGGCCTCGTGGGTGCGCCGCGCGCTCGACTCCACCACCTCCGTGGAGCTGGAAATCTGCTCGGCCGTGCGGCTCAGCTCCTCGAACGTGGCGGCAATCTGCTGCGCGTACGCCGCCTGCTGGCTGATGACGTGCTCCTGGTCCGCGGACGCCCCCAACAGGCCCCGCGACGCGCCGGACAGCTGCTCCGTGCGCGAAACCATCTCCATCACCGAGGTGCGCAGCGTGCCCAGCATCTTGTTGAAGGACTGCGCCATGAGGCGCACCTCGCCCGTGGCCGGCACGTCCAGCTCCCCGCGCGACATGTCGCCCCGGGCCACGTCCCGCACCACCTCCGTCACCCGTGCCACCGGTTCGGCGATGGCGCGGCTGATGAACAACGACAGGGCCAGCCCCAGCACCAGCGCACCCGCCAGTCCGGCCAGCACCGCGCCCCGCATGTCATCCACCGAGCTGAGCGCTTCCTGGACGCCGAAGCCCGCAACGTAGATGCGCTCACCACTGGCGCAGCGGACCGACACCTCGTCGTGTTGGGTGGACGTAGCGCAGCCATCCAGCCCCTCCACGCCGAGCGAGCGGATGGCCGTGGGAATGGAGCCGCGCCCATGGAGCACGGTGCCTTCCGCCGACACCAGCCCCTGGTAGCGCAGGGTGAAGCCGCTGCGCTCGTTCAGCGCCTCCGGGGCCTCCAGCATCGACAACACGTCCCGCACCCGGGCCGTGGATTCCGGCGTGCTGTCCGCGGACAGGAGCGCGGGGTGCTGCGATATCAGCCGCGCCACCACCCGCACCCGCTTCTGGAGCAACTCCAGCGTGACCTCCCGCTGGTGCATGGGGAAGTACACGACGCAGAAGCTCACCACCGCCAGGCACGGCACGAGCACCGCGATGGCCACCTGCGTCCGCAAGCCGAGCCGGCCCCACATGCTTGCCATCTCCCCGGTGAGAAAGTTCCACGCCGGATGGATACCGACGGTTCTCGGACGGTAGGCGTCCCTTCGCGGAGCGTCAAACCGGCCGACCAGAGCGGAGCCGTGCGGGCGGCTGATCCACGCCAGGCGCGCCCCGGGGTCCCATGAACACCGCTTTTCGCCGTCATCTCAAGGGGTTGGCGCGCTGCTCCCTGGACTTTCCCTTTGACATTGCGAGCACGGTGTCATTAGGTTCCGCGCGCGATGACTCCGACTCCCCTCACGCCATACCTGCCGCTGGCCGTCGTCCTGCTGCTGGCGGGTGGCATGGCGATGCTCATTCCCCAGATCACCACGCGGCTGGGTCCTCGCCGCCCGAGCGCCATCAAGGCGACCAGCTTCGAGGCCGGCTCCGAGTCGAGCGGCCCGGCGCGGCAGCGCTTCGCGGTGAAGTTCTACGTCGTGGCCCTGCTGTTCATCGTGTTCGACGTGGAAGCGGTGTTCCTGTACCCCTGGGCGGTGAACTTCCAGGCGCTCGGCTGGTTCGGGTACGTGGAGATGCTGGTTTTCGCCGTGACGCTGGTGGTCGGCCTTATCTACATCTGGAAGAAGGGCGCTCTGGACTGGGAGAGCTGAGACATCATGGCTGACGCTGACCTCGCAAACATCGTGACGACCCGCCGTGACGAGTCCATGGGCTGGCTCCAGTCCATCGTCTCGAAGGGCCTGGGTTGGGCGCGCAAGTACTCGCTCTTCACCTATCCGTACGCCACGGCCTGCTGCGGCATGGAGTACATGTCTGTGGCCGCCAGCCGGCACGACATCTCCCGCTTCGGCGCGGAGTTCCCCCGCTTCTCGCCGCGCCAGGCGGACCTGCTGATGGTGGTGGGCACCATCAACCTGAAGCAGGCCCCCATCCTCAAGCGCGTCTATGAGCAGATGGCCGAGCCCAAGTGGGTCGTGGCCTTCGGCGTGTGCGCGTCCTCGGGCGGCTTCTACGACAACTACGCGGTGCTCCAGGGCATCGACCGCATCATCCCGGTGGACGTCTACATCCCCGGCTGCCCGCCGCGCCCGGAGCAGGTGCTCGACGGCCTGATGCTGCTGCAGGACAAGATTGGCAACCAGGTCCACCGCATCGCGGACCGCGAGGAGGCCAACCCCACGGCCGCGCGGCACAACCTGCTGCTGTCCATGAACAAGTAACGCGCCCCACGCGCGGTACCGCCAGGGCCCCGCCCGCTTCCCGCCTCAGTCGGTGGAAGCGCCGGGGCCTTGGTATTTCTGGCGCCACTACCAGCGGTGGTACGCGGGGTGGCCCGGCTTCACGGCGACGAAGGTGCCCCGGCAGGTGGCCGTCACCTTCCCTCCCGCGGTGAGCGTGCCTTCGATGACGGCGCGGTCCCCCTGGATTTCCACCGGCTTCGCCTCCAGGCGCAGCGGCCCGGCCATGGGCGTGGGACGCTTGAGGGTGATGGCGTACTCGGCGGTGACGGTGCACGGCGGCGCGTCCCCGCCCTGCGCGCGCATCAGGTGGTAGGCCGCTGTCCAGTTGCAGTGACAGTCCAGCAGCGTGCCGACGATGCCGCCGCTGAGCACGCCGTCGAAGGCGTGGTGGTGCTCTTGCGGCGTCCACTCCGCGACGACAGCATCACCCTCCACGCGGCTGCGGATGCGCAGGCCCTGGGCGTTGGCCGGGCCGCATCCGAAGCAGCTGTTTTGGGGCGCGTAGCGTTCCTGAAGGCTCTGGGTGTCCGGAGTCGTCGACATGGCCGGCCACCTTACGCCAGCCTCCCGCCGCCATCCGGCCCTGCACGCGGTCGAACCACGCCTCCAGCGCCAGGGCGTCCGGCCCTTCACAGTCGCCCTGGCAGGCGCGCAGCACCGTGCCGTTGGCCTGGGGCCGGTCCACCCACCAGCGCTGGCCGTCGAAGGCGCCCACGTCCTTCTCCTGGAGGATGCGAGCGTGGGCCGCGGGCCCCATCTCCACCACGCCATCCGGACGGATGCGGTACGCGTCGAAGGAGCGAGGCGCCCCCGGCCAGTGCCCCGGGTCGAACACCTCCGGCAGCACATGGGTGAAGCCCGTCTCGGCGTACAGCGACAGCGGGCCCAGGTCCTCGCCGCGCAGCAGCGGCGCCAGCGACACGCCGTCCACATCCGACAGGCCCGGCAGCCCGGACAGCTCCAGCAGCGTGGGCCCCACGTCCACCAACCGCACCAGCGAGTCCACCAGGGCTGGCGCCGTCCCCCGTCCCTTGGGCGGCTTCACCGCCAGGAGGATGCGGTTCTCCTCCTCCGACAGCCGCGCGCCATGCACCGGCGTGGCGCCCGCGAGGTCCTCGCGGTCCGCGTGGAAGCTCTCGCCATGGTCCGACAGCAGGAGGATGAGCGCATCGTCGTAGCGCCCGGAGCGGCGCAGCGCGTCCAGCAGCGTCCCCACCTGCGCGTCCGCCTGTGCAATCAGCTCGTCGTAGAGCGCCTCCGCGCCCGCCCGGTTCCAGCCGCCCTTCGCGCCTGGAGACACCGGGGCGAAGTGCATGCGCAGCCGGCGCTCCAGCGGCTCCGAGGCGGGCACGAAGCGGCGATAGAACGGATGCACCGGGTCGCCCGGGAAGTGCGCCGCCGTCGCGTGGAAGGCGAACAACGTGGGGCCCTGGCTCGCCTCGTCCACCAGCCGCGAGGCCAGCCGCTCCGCGTAGCCCATGGGGTCGTGGATGCCGGCCAGCGCGCGGTTGTCGATGAACTCGGGCAACCAGGCGGCGCCCAACGCGTGGTCGGCGAACATGCCCAGCGCGCGGTAACGCAGCTTCTCCAGGAGGAAGTTCACCGCCCCGCGCGGCGGCTGCAGGCGCGTCTCGAAGCCGGACGCGGGCCCCTCCGCGTGGAAGCGCGAGCAGTCGGTGGCGAACACCGTGCGCCACCCCGCCTGGGAGAAGGACTCCGCGAAGGTTCGCTGGAGCTGCATCCGCGAGTCGGACGTCAGCGAGTAGCGCACGCCCGTCTCGTGCGGCCACCGCGCGGTGAGCAGCGAACGCCACGCGGGCTCCGTCTGGGCAATGGGCGTGTACGCGCGGGTGAAGAGCGTGGCCTCCTCCAGCAGGCGCTCCACGTGGGGCGCCACCTCGCCCGTTCCTCCCTGCGACTTCAGCCGATCCGGCCGGAACGCGTCGATGCCGATGACGACCACCAGCGGATGCTCGGGCGCGCCGCGTCCAGCCATCCCCTTCCCCACCACCAGCAGCCCCGCCACGCCCGCCAGCGCCGCGCCTGCCCATCCCGCGCGCCGCCACTGCCGCGTGCGCGCCACCCACACCGCCGCGTGCGCCACCAGCCAGGCCGCCAGCACCGCGCGGGGATGCCAGGGCTCGCCATGATCCACCAGCCAGGCCAGCAACGACCGGAGCGCGGGCAGGTCATCGAAGAGGGCCGGACGCGCGATGGCCCGGTCCCACGCCAGCAGCACGAACAGCAGCAGCCCCTGCCCCAACGTCGCCCACGCGCCGCCCCGTCTCCAGGCACGCGCAAGCAATGTCCCCGCCACGGCCAGCACCATGCCGGCCACGGCATACACGGCAGCGATTCGCAACAGCAGGCCAGGGAGGACAAGCCGCACGGCCGCCATCAACGCGGCGTAGGGGCCATCCACCGGGATGTCCATGCCCACGACACCCGAGCGCAGCAGCAGCCACGACTCGGCGGCGAACAGCAACACACCCAGCACGGCCCCCACGAGCAGGCGCGGCCACCAGGAACGGAGAATGCCTGAAGGGGGGGATTCGGGCATGACCTCCTCTTCTATACCCGATTGAAACAGGCGTGTGCCGGTCGGACGACCGCCCCTCGCCAACGTGCGCTCCGCGCGAGGGCCTTGCAGAATGGCCGGCCTTGACTCCGCCTCGACGGGCAGCCAGCGAGGCCCTGCATCACCACACGGTGCCCATCCCGATGACAGCCAGGACCTTCGCCTGGATGCCGGTGAACCCCACCTTGGTGCCCGGCTAGCGACTGCCCGTGGCCACCTTTGCGCCCAGTGTAGGACACCCCGGAGTCGCGCTGCCGGCCGGCTGATCCACCCCCTGTCCGGGCCGCCGCCCATCCTCCCACCCGGTTTCGCGCAACGCCCGCTTCTGGGCCTCCTAAGTGGGCTACATGGTTGAGGGTTTACGTTGACGCACCCGCCGAGGGCTCCTTATAAAGCCGCGGATTCTTCTCCCTTAGTCATTGGGGCACCCTTGAGCACTTTCGCGTTGGACAGGGTCTCCGCCCAGCTCCCAGAGGCGGTGGCGGATCGCTACGTGGATCGGACCGGAGGCGCCTGGGCCGTCATCCATGCAGACTCGCTCCCGAAGGTCGCCGCGTTCCTGAAGAACGACCCGGAGCTGGAGTTCAAGCTGTTCGGCTCCATCGACGCCGTGGATCGGCTGCACCTGGCGGAGAACGACCCTCGCTTCGAGGTCGTCTACTTCCTCTACTCCCTCAAGCGGCACGAGCACGTGCGGCTCAAGGTGCGGGTGAGCGAAGCCAACCCGGTGGTGCCCACCCTGGTGCCGCTCTTCCGCGGCGCCAACTGGTGGGAGCGGCTGACCTTCGACTTCTACGGCATCCGCTTCGACGGGCACCCGGACCTGCGCCGCATCCTCCTCTACGACGAGTTCGAGGGGCACCCCCTGCGCAAGGACTACGCGCTGCGTGACCGGCAGCCGCTCATCCCCGAGCGCCCCATCAAGGACATCTTCCGCGGTCCCGGCACCAGCGGGCTCTCCTGAGCGAGGACATCCATGGCTGACACCCTCAAGCCCGAAGCGCCGAACCCCGACACCGACGCGTACGCCCACGAGTCGGAGCTGGACGCCCACCTCCAGACCAAGCGGATGGTCATCAACATGGGCCCCTCCCACCCGGCCACGCACGGCACCGTGCGGCTGAAGGTGGAGCTCGAGGGTGAGACGATCGTCAAGATCGACCCTGAGATCGGCTTCCTGCACCGCGGCTTCCAGAAGAGCTGCGAGAACGTCACGTGGACGCAGTGCCTGCCCTACACGGACCGGCTCAACTACCTGTCCGCGATGATGAACAACTTCGGGTTCCTCAACGCCGTGGAGAAGCTCATCGGCCTGGAGATTCCCGAGCGCGCCCAGTACATCCGCGTCATCGGCTCCGAGCTCCACCGCCTGACGGACCACCTGACGTGCGTGGGCGCCACCGGCCTGGAGATGGGCGGCTTCGCGCCGTTCCTCCTCGCCATGGAGTTCCGCGAGCTGCTCCATGACCGCACCGCCGAGCTGACCGGCGCGCGCCTCACCACCAGCTTCGGCCGCGTGGGTGGCAGCAACCGCGACCTGCCCGAGGGCTGGATTCCCCGCGTCCACAAGACGCTGGACCAGGGCCTGGCGCTGCTCGACGAGATGGAAGGCCTGCTGACGAACAACCGCATCTTCGTGGACCGCACGAAGGGCACGGGTGTCATCAGCGCCGAGGACGCCATCGAGTTCGGCTACACCGGCCCCGCCCTGCGCGCGTGCGGCGTGGACTACGACATCCGCAAGACGAAGCCCTACTGGGTCTACGACCGGTTCGACTTCGACATCCCGGTGGGCGAGCACGGCGACAACTACGACCGCTACCTGGTCCGGCTCGAGGAGATGCGTCAGTCCATCCGCATCCTGCGCCAGGCCATGGACACCATCCCCGCGGGCCCCATCATTGTGGATGACTGGCGCATCGCGCTGCCGCCCAAGCCCGAGGTCTACGGCACCATCGAAGGCGTGATGTCGCACTTCAAGCTGGTGATGGAGGGCATCCAGGTGCCCGCCGGTGAGGTGTACGACGCCACCGAGGCCTCCAACGGCGAGCTGGGTTGGTACCTGGTGAGCGACGGCCGCGGCCGTCCCTACAAGGTCCACGTTCGCGCCCCGGGCTTCCCGGTGCTCGCGGCCGTCCCCCACATCATCGAAGGCAAGATGCTGGCGGACCTCATCCCTACGTTTGACACCATCAACATGATCGGCGGCGAGGTCGAGCAGTGAGCGACAACGACACGAAGAAGCCCACCGGTGATGCGCAGCCGCCTCCGAAGGGGGCGCCTACGGACACGCCCGCGGCCAAGATTGGCCCCGAGCCGTCCAACCCGCCCGCCGGCGCGAAGCTGGACAACCCGCCCGCCGCCGCCAGCGGCCCCACGGGGACGCCGCCGCCCAAGCCGCCCTCCGGCCCGCCGCCCAAGCCGGCGCCGAAGAACCCGGGGTTCATCACCGCCACCATCGACGGCAAGGAAGTCGTGGTGAAGCCGGGGACGAACATGATCGAGGCGGCCAAGGCGGTCGGCTCGGACATCCCCTACTACTGCTACCACCCGCGCCTCTCCATCGCGGCCAACTGCCGCATCTGCCTCATCGAGGCGTCCAACGCGCCCAAGATGGTGCCCGCGTGCCAGACGCCCATGGCCGAAGGCCAGGTCGTCAAGACGACCACGCCCAAGGTGAAGGAGCAGCAGCGCGCGGTGATGGAGTTCCTGCTGCTGAACCACCCGGTCGACTGCTCCATCTGCGACCAGGCCGGTGAGTGCAAGCTGCAGGACTACTACATGAAGTACGACTACCGGCCCTCGCGCCTGGAGGGCACCAAGGCCCTCAAGAACAAGCGCAAGGTGCTGGGGCCCCGCGTCGTCATCGACCAGGAGCGCTGCATCATGTGCACCCGCTGCGTGCGCGTGATGAACGAAGTGGCCAAGGAGCCGCAGCTGGGCGTGTTCGGCCGCGGCAGCCACGAGCGCATCGACGTGTTCCCGGGCAGCGAGCTGAACAGCAACTACTCGCTCAACACCGTGGACGTGTGCCCGGTGGGCGCGCTGCTCAGCCGCGACTTCCGCTTCAAGGCGCGCGCGTGGTTCCTGTCCGCCACCCCGTCGGTGTGCACCGGCTGCTCGCGCGGCTGCACCACCTACGTGGACTGGATGTCGCAGGACTCGTACCGCTACCGCCCGCGGGAGAACGAGGCCATCAACAAGAGCTGGATGTGCGACGAGGGCCGGCTCACCTACAAGTACCTGAACCTGGGCCGCGTGCTCCAGGCGCAGGTGGGCCGCCGCGCCAACCGCGCCGGCGAGGCGGTGCCCGTCACCACGCGCAAGGAAGCGGTCCAGGCCGCGGCCAAGGCGCTGCGCTCGGTGCAGGGCAGCAAGCAGCTGGCGGTGCTGGCCTCGCCCCTGGCCTCCAACGAGGACCTGCTGGCCGGGCTGAACTTCGCCAAGAGCACGCTGGGCGTGTCCACCGTGTACGTGGGCGGCCGTCCTTCGGGCTCCGCCGACCACTTCCTGATGACGGCCGACAAGAACCCCAACCGCAAGGGCCTGGAGCTCATCGCGAAGGGGCTGGGCCTCAAGCTGGAGACCTTCGACGCGCTCACCACCGCGCTGACGGCGGGAACGGTGAAGGCGCTCTACGCCATCGGCACCGAGGTGCCGGGCAACGTAGACGCCTTCGCGGAGGCCGCGGGTCAGCTGGACGTGTTCGTGGCGCAGGCCTTCACCGAGTCCGCCATCACCGCGCAGGCCACAGTGCTGCTGCCGGCCTCCGTCCCCGTCGAGGACGAGGGTTCGTTCGTGCAGCAGGACGGCATCATCCAGCGCTTCCGCAAGGCGTACCCGCCCAAGGGCGACGTCGTCCCGGGCTGGGAGTGGGTCAGGGAGCTGACGCGCGAGCTGGGTGGCGAGTCCACCTGGAAGCGCGCTGTCGACGTGTGGCGCGAGCTGGCTGGCAAGGTGGCCGAGTTCGCGGAGTTCAACTGGGAGAAGGCGTCTCCGGCGGACCGGGAGAAGCCGGGCATCAATCCGCTGCCGGCAGGTGCCGACGGTCGCCCCGCGGGGTACCGTGAGTTCGGCACGCCTCGGGTGAGGGGTATCTAGTCATGAGCCGCGTACTGACGATTCTCGTCGCCATGTTCACCATCGTCTTCCTGATGGCGGGTGGCATGGCGACGGCCTACCTCGTGGGTGGCCTAGTGGAGGAGCACTGGTTCACTGGCGCGAGCCGGCTGACCAACGTGCTGTTCCTCGTCCTCATCTTCGTGATGGTCATCGCCACGCTGCTGACCATGGCGGAGCGCAAGTGGAGCGCGTTCATCCAGGACCGCATGGGTCCCAACCGCGCTCGCATCGCCCTGCCCGGCCTGAAGAACCGCTCGCTGGGCGGCCTTCCGCACATCCTCACGGACGTGCTGAAGATGCTGACCAAGGAAGACCTGATTCCGGCCGCTGCGAACCGGTTCATGTTCAACCTGGGCCCCATCCTGGCCTTCGCGCCCACCTTCGCCCTGTTCGCCGTGGTGCCCGCCGGTCCGTCCGTGCAGGTGTTCGGCCACAACGTGGACATGGTGGTGGCCACGCCGGACTTCGGCGCCCTCTACGTGCTCGCCATCGCCTCGCTGGCCGTCTACGGCACCGCGCTGGCCGGCTGGGCCTCCAACAACAAGTTCGGATTGCTGGGCGGCGTGCGCGCCACCTCGCAGATGATCGCCTACGAGGTCGCGCTCGGCCTGTCCCTGGTCGGCATCTTCCTCACGTTCTCCTCGGTGCAGTTCCCGGCCATCATCGGTGACATCGGCAACGCGCTCACCGGCGGCACCGGCCAGGGCCGCTACCTGTGGCGCACGGACGGCGCCTTCGACCTGGGGCTGCCCGCGTGGGGCATCTTCATCCAGCCGCTGGGCTTCCTGCTCTTCTTCGCCGCGTCCTTCGCGGAGACCAAGCGCGCCCCGTTCGACCTGCCGGAAGGCGAGTCGGAGATTATCGGCTACTTCGTCGAGTACTCCGGCATGAAGTTCGGCCTCTTCATGATCTCCGAGTTCGTGGAGGTCGTGGTGCTGGCCGGCGTGACGACGGCGTTCTTCTTCGGCGGCTACCACCTGCCCTTCGGCAACGAGTGGCTGGCCAACCTGCCCATCATGCAGGAGCACGGCTGGCTGCTGGGCACCATCCTGGGCACGGTGTTCTGGCTGAAGGTGCTGTTCCTCATCTGGGTGCAGCTGCTCATCCGCTGGACGTTCCCCCGCTTCCGCTACGACCAGATTCAGTCGCTGGGCTGGAAGATCCTCCTCCCCCTCGGCCTGGTGAACGTGTTCGTGACCGGTGCGCTGGTCCTCTGGGATCCGTCCCTGCGGGCGCTCGCGGTCCTCGGCATCGCGGAGATTGGTATCCTGGTGGTGTTGACCACGACGACGAAGGTCCCCGCGGGCGGTGCGCACGGGGCGCACGCCGGCCATGGTCACGACCACGGACATGGCCACGCCCACGGTGGGCACGGTGCCCATGACCTGCCGGCGCACGCCCACGGCGCGGCCCCGGTCTCCACCCACTAGGCCGCCCCTTTCGGCCCCAGCATCCGGGAATCGAGAACCATCATGGCCTACAAGGTAAGCAAGGACCCTCGCACGGACATCCGCGAGCGGACCTATGTGCCCAACCTGCTCCGCGGCCTGGGCATCACCGCGAAGCACTTCTTCCGCAACCTCTTCGGGACGCGCGACACCAACACGCAGGTGGTGGACCGCACCGGCGCCAGCCTGATGACGACGGTGGCGTACCCCGAGGAGAAGCCCATCTACCCCGAGGGCTACCGCGGCCTGCACCGGCTGGTTCCGCGCGAGGACGGCAAGCCGCGCTGCGTGGCTTGCTACATGTGCGCCACCATCTGCCCGGCGCAGTGCATCTACATCGAGGCGGGTGAGTACGAGGACGAAGCCTCGGACTCCGAGGACCGCGTCATCGAGAAGTACCCCACCCAGTTCGTCATTGACGAGCTGCGGTGCATCGTGTGCGGCCTCTGCGTGGATGCGTGCCCCAAGGACGCCATCCGCATGGACACCTACATGCACACCCCGCCCGAGTACACGCGGCAGAACTTCGTCTACGACATCCCGAAGCTGCTCAAGGGCGCGCCGGTGTCCCACCCGTCGGACCCGTGGAACAAGCGCGAGGGCTCCGAGGAGCCGCACCACGTCCACAAGGAAGCGCACACGCGCATCGGTGAGGGCCTGGTGGAGCTGAAGCTGCCGCACGGAGAGCACGGCGGCCACGGCAAGGCGCTGCCCGCGGGGGCCCAGGCGGGCCACCAGGCCGTCGTCACGCAGCAGGGCCCCATCCAGGTGACGAAGTTCATCAAGTGAATCCAGATTCCCAGTGAGGCCGTAGCGGCCTCACCCGGACTCCCGGCCCGCCCTCCCGCGTTGAAGCGGAAGGCGGGCCGGCGCTTTTTCAGGGGGCTGGTGGTGAAGCTGAACCTCTTCAATACGCTTGATGGCGGCCTCCAGGAGACGCCGCCGTGAAGCGCTACCGCTTGTCGGTGTGCAAGGGCTCCAGCTGCAAGGCGGGCGGCGCGGACGCCGTCTACGCCGAAGCCCGGGACGCCCTCTCCGGCCAGGGGCTGGTGCCGCGCTGTGAGCTGTACCGCGGCGGCTGCTACGGCTTCTGCCACATGGGGCCCAACGTCGTCGTCCGTGAGGACACCGGCCGCAAGAGAGACCCGCTCTCTCCCGAGGACTACCAGCTCATGGGCTGGCCGGGAGAGGTGTACTACTCGGCGATGACGGCGGAGAAGATGCGCCGCGTGGTGACGGAGCACATCGCGAAGGACGCCCCGGTGAAGGAGCTCTTCGGCCAGCCGGACTCGGACGACGGCGAGGAATGACTCACGCCGCCGCGGCGGTGGGCTCGCCCTCCTCCATGCCGTGCACGCCGTCCCAGTCCGCGGGCGGCGGCGTGACGAGGAAGCGGGCGCAGCGGCCGGCGTAGAGCGCGGCGACGGTGTCCTGGTACGCGTGTGACGCGCGCTCGAAGAGGGCATGCGCCTCCGCGAAGCGGCGCTGGTGGTAGGCGGTGAGGGCCTGCTCGTGGAGCGCGAGCTGCTCCTGCATGCGGGGCGTGATTTCTCCGCGGCGCGCCACCAGCTCATGCACGCGCACCGGCTGCGGCCGGCCCTTGAAGCGCACCAGGTCCACCACGCGGAAGACGTAGCTGCCGCTGGCGAGCTGCGCGGTGGTGTCTCCGGCCAGCACATAGGTGCCGTACACCTTGTTGATGGCCTCCAGCCGCGAGGCCAGCCCCACCGCGTCTCCGAGCACGGTGTAGTTGGACTTCATCTCGCTGCCCAGGTCGCCCACCACCAGCTCCCCGGTGTCCACGGCCGCGCGGAAGCTGAGGCGGTGGCCGTACTTCTTCTCCCAGACGGACTGACGCTCGGTCAGCACCTCCCGCATCTTCAGCGCCGCCTCGCAGGCCAGGTGCGCGTGGCGGTCCGTGCGCACCGGCGCGCCCCAGAAGGCCAGCACCGAGTCGCCGATGTACTTGTCCACCTGCCCCGCCGTGGACCGCACCACCGCGGAAATCTCGGTGAGGTACGCGTTGAAGAGGCCCACCAGTTGCTCGGGCGGCATGCTCTCCGACAGCCGCGTGAAGCCTTCGATGTCACAGACGTACACGGACATCTTCCGGCGCTCGGGGCGCATCAGGCTCAAGTCCCGCGCCACCAGGCGGGCCACATCCGGGCTGACGTAGCGGCCGAGCGCGTTGTGCACGAAGTCGCGAATCTGCCGCTCCGTCCCGTATGCGTAGCGGAGGGTGGCGACGAAGGCGCCCACCATGGCCAGCAGCGGCCCGGCCATGGCCACCCACAGCCGCTGTTCGACGAAGACGTACGCGGCTCCGAAGGCGTAGCCCGCGCCCGCCGCCACCAGGAAGCCCACGTAGAGCACGGCGCCGCGCACCGAGCGCAGCAGGAAGCTGAGCGACAGCGCCAGGAAGGCACCGAGGAAGGCCAGCCCCACCGTGAGGAGCAGGTCCAAATCCGGCGCCGCGCGGGTGATGCCCTCCGAACGGAGGATGTTGGCCAGCGCCTGCCCCAGAATCGCGCCCCCCGGCGTCTCCGGCCCCAGGGGCGTGGAACGCAGGTGCGCGGACTCGCCGGCGGTCCGCGTGAGGACGACGGTGCGGCCTTCCAGGTCATTCTCGAAGCGCGCGGGGCGCTCGTCCGCCACGTCGAAGACGTTGAGGAGCACGTTCCACGCGCGGATGGAGCGCGCCAGCGAGCCGCGTGAGCCCCGGCCCGCGTTGGGCGCATCCCAGCGCAGCAGGCTCAGGCCCGAGGTGCTCATCGGGAACGCGTACTGGTCCCCCACGTGCAGCTTGCCGTCCGCGTAGCGGAGCGAGCGCGTACCGGCGAGCCGCATGGCCGCGGCCAGGGGCAGCGACGGCAGGATGTGGCGCTTGCCGCGCACGGTGTAGCTCATGAGGTGTGCCACGGCGCGCACGCGCCCGTCCCGGCCCGCCACGAGCGTGGACGCACCGAACCCCACTCTGCCGCTCAGCAGCGGCACCACGGGGTGCTGAACCTGGCGCAGCTCGATGAGGTTCGCCGCGTCCAGTCCCTCCACCTGCACCTCCGCCAGCGCGACGAAGAGCTCCGTGGGGCCCACGCGGTAGCTGTCATCCGCGGCGCGGCGCTCCTCGAGGACATGCGCGGTGGCGCCCAGGCGCGAGCCCAGCGCCCTGCCGTCCGCTGCGTCCATGGCGCCGCCCCAGACCTCCACCTGGCTGCCCGCGGGGATGATGAAGGCGGGACGCTGCGCCGCGAGCACGGCCTGCGCGCGCAGGGAGGCCGCCTCGGACGCGTCATAGACGCCCAGCTTCACGCGGTACGGCCACAGGCGGTTGGCGGGGGGCAGCACCCGGGGCCCCTGCGCTTCCCAGGTGAACGACAGCAGCGCCCGGCCCGGGTCTTTCGCCAGCTGCGCGGCGAAGGCCGCATCGTCGCAGGAGAGCGACGAGGCCGACGCGGACGAGGCCTCGGCACAGGCGTTGGGGCTCAGGTCCGTGAAGGGCAGGTCCACGAGCACCAGCAGCGCTCCCTCCTGGACCAGCCGGTGCACCATGCGGCCCACGAGCTGGCGCGGCCAGGGCTGCGTGGCGACGCCAGGGCGCACATCCTGGCGGGCCTCGGCCAGCGTCTCGTCGTCGATGGCGATGACGACGGCCTCGTCGGGACGCTCGGAGCGCTCGCCCAGCTCCCGCACGCGCCAGTCGTAGGTGACACGCTCCCAGCCTTCCAGCCAGGCCTGCGCGGCATCCACCGCCGCGGAGGGAACCCAGGCCGACGGCGGGTCCTTGGGCGGCACGAGGCCTGTGGGGCGCAGGTACACGAGCAGCCCCAGCACGCCTCCAAAGAGGAGGGCCATCAACAGGGAGACGCCAAGCCGCTTCAGGAAGCGCCGGCCTGCGGAGTGAACGCGGTGACCTTGCACGGGTGGTCCGGAGGATACCCCGAGATGGGCCCGAGCGCGGTCGTCGTTGCGGGGGTGCCTGCTATGCTCGTGCTCCCATGAAACGCACCTTGGTGTCCGCGGCGCTCGCCGCCTCCTCCCTCGCCTTCCTGGCTTGCGACCTGGATCAGCTCACCGCCGACCACGTCATGGTCGGCACGCTGCTCTCCACCCCGGAGGTGGAGGTCTCCGCTTCCGCCTTGGCCGGCTATGACGCGGGCACCTTCAGCCCGGACGGTGGCGACGTGCTCGCCCTGCCCGCGCAGACGGCCGCCATCGTCTTCTTTGGCAGCAAGACGGGTGAGAACTCGCAGCCCTCCGGCCTGGCGGGGGCCGACATCACGGTGCAGCCGGTGGGTGGCGAGGCCACGGCGCTCGCGGACGAGGGCTCCGGCAACTACCGCCGCACCAGCGTGGGCGCCTCCGACTTCACCTACCAGCCCGGCGCCACCTACCAGTTCATCGCGAACCGGGGTGGCACGCGCTACGTGGGCCAGGTGGACGACGCGCCGATGAAGGAGACCATCGCCGCGCTGCACCCGCCCGAAGGCTTCCTGCGCATCGACGCGAGCACGCCCCTGTCCTTCGACCGGCCGGCGCCCCCGGCGAATACGGACCGCACGCTCGGCTTCGTCACCGTGGTGCCCCTGAGCGCCGAGGGCGCGCAGGGCGAGCCGACGTACACCAACCTGCCCTCCACGCCGGTCCAGTTCCTCCAACTGGTGGGACTGCCGGGCCCGTACCGCGAGGCCCGCGTGACGATTCCGGGCACCGCCTTCCCTCAGCGCGAGCAGACCTACCTGGTCATCTTCCACGCCGTGCGAATGGGCGGCGCCGAATCCGGCAACCTGTTCCTCGGCAGCGCGCTGCTGGCGGGCACCGCCGAGGTGGGCGTCGTGCGCACGCGCTAGGACGGCCTCACAGGCGCGAGGCGCGTCAGCCCACTTCGATGTCCAGCCCGATGCGCCCTTCCAGCTTGAGGCGCAGCAGGTGCCCCGCGAAGCGCTCCGACTCCTCGCGGGACAGGACGTTGCGGAAGGCCGTCCCGTCCGCGACCTCCACCTCCAGCACCACGCCCCGCTGAAGCAGCCGGAAGAAGTCCTCGCCTCCCGAAGGGCGCGGAACGAACACGGGGAGGAAGCCCTTCAGCGGCACCACCTCCCCTGCCCCCCGCACGCGCGACTCCAACCCCACCGCGTCCGGACGCACTTCGTCCGCGGCCACGCCCGCGTCGGCATAGAGCGGCGCGGGCGGCAGCGACACGTCCTCGGTCGCGTCATCCAGCAGGAAGCCGTACCGGGACGGAATCCTGGCCGCGAACAGGAAGCACAGCAGCACAGGCGTGTCTCCGGACACGCGCTCCAGATGGAGAATCGCGCGCTCCGTCCCCACACGGCGCAGCAGCAACGTCAGGGATGGGCGGCTCGCGCTCAGGTAGCGCTGGACGCGGTCCTTGAGCGTGGCCCGAATCTCCGCGAAGGCCTCGGCATGCTTCGCCTCGCTCTCCGCCTCTCGCCGGGCAAGCGCGTCGCGGGCCTGCGTCAGCTTGTCCTCCGCGTCCCGCAGGAAGTCCCCTGAAGCGGCGGGCGGAGTCACCAGCGCGGGCTCGGTGCCCGACGCAGGTGTCAGCCCCGCGGCGCGCACCGCGCCCAACAGGAACGAGCCCTGCTGCTCCAGCCGCTCGCGCTCCTCACGGAAGCGCAGGCGCGACGCCGCGTGCTCCACCTGGAGCTCCAGCCACGCCTCATACCCGGACTCCAGCGTCTCCAGCGCGCGCAGCCGCGCCAGCGCCGCGTCCGGGCTCACGCCCTCGCTGGCCCCGGCGTGCTTCACCATCCCACCCTGCGTCGTCTCGCTCACGGCCGTGGACTCTAACCGGCTCCAAACGGGAAGGCCCCCACCCGCGGCCGTTGCCGGCGCGAATGGAGGCCCCTGCCCCGTCCGGGGCCGCGTGCGGCGGGTGCCGCGAATCAGGCGGTGCGGGACACGGTGCCCTGCGGGCCCGTCTGCGCCGCGCCCTCGGAGGAGCGGCCGACCGCGTTGGACAGGTACTCCTGGCCGCTGTGCAGGCGCTGACGGAGGTCATCGCGCAGCTGGTTGCCCGGCTTGGGCGCCAGCAGCAGGCCCAGGCCCGCGCCCACGAGGATGCCCGCGGCGAAGGCGCCCACGACGGGCAGGAGCGTGTCCACCGTGTCCCGACGCGTCTCCAGGCCCACCAGGTGCAGCAGGTCGTCCTTGTCCAGCTTCTTGAGGTTGTTGAAATTCACCATTTGAGACTCCGGGGGTTGTGGGGTGGAGGAAAGCCCGGCCTCAGTACGTCGGCGGGCGAGGAGTGCCTGCGGAAGTGGCGTTCGCCGAGGCGGAGCCCTGTGGGCCCGGACCAGCCATACCACGTCCAGTCTGATAGCCCTGGAAGGCCGCTTCCGCCATGCCCAACAGCTCATCCTTGACCAGTGGCAGCGCCGCGAGGCGCACGCCGAGCCGGAGGATGCGCGCCGTCAGCGGCGTGAAGAGCCCGCCGCCCAGCAGATAGCCGACGCCCACGGCGGCCGCCATCATCCCGTACGGGTTGCGCTCCACGCGCCCCCGCAGGTCCAGCGTCTGCCCCAAGTCCGTCACCGCGCCGCGCGCGTCGGACCAGAGCTGCTGCGCGTCGCTGCCAATGTGGTCCACTCGCTGCCCGAAGCCGCCGCCCTGCGGGTCCTGCGGCATGCCATTGCCCGATGCACCTGGAAACGTCGTCATGCGTTCACCCTCTCGTGTGGTTCCAGCGCGCGTCTTCAGCGGCGCGAGGCAATGCGGCCGACGAGGAAACCCACGGCCACGGCGCCCAGCAGGCACGTGCCGGGATTGGCGCGGATGAAGCTCACCACGCGGTTGTTCAGGTCCACGATGTTCTGACGGGCCTCGTCAATCTGCGGCACCACGCGGTCCTGAAGCTCACGCGCCTTGTCGGCCATCTGCTGCGGATTCATCTCCATCGAAGCCATCTCCTCAATTGGGGGTACTACGGCAGTCGTCAGTCGCGCGAGCCCAACCAGAAGCCCACCACGAACGCCGCGCCTACACACGCGTAGGGATTGCGGCTCACCCACTGGCGCCAGTCGGCGGCCACGGCCACTTCTTCGCGAAGGGCACTCACGGACGTGGCCAGCTCGGCGCGCGTGCGCTCGATTTCGGCACGCAGGTCCGCGCTGCTGCGGGGGCTGTAGGCCTTGGGCTGTCCATTGCTACCGGCCATGCGGGGGCTCCTTGAAGATTTCACGGTTCGTCCCCTGGAGCGCATTCACGGAGGCGCTGGGGGCGGCGTTGGTGAGCGCGGCCATGCTGAGCGAGAGCTCCTGCGACGTATCGTCCATCATCCGGCGCGCCTTCAGCCGGTTCACCGCCCACATCGCGCCGCCCGCGCCTCCCACCAGATTCAGCAGGCCGATTCCAGCCAGCGCTCCAGCCCATCCCAACCACGTGGACAGCCACGCCGCCAGCGCCGCGCACACGAAGCCATAGCCCACGAGGATGAAGGGCACGAAGGCGACAATCATCGCCACGTCCAGGCCCGTGGCCTTGACGTCCTCGGCCAGCTCCATGCGCGCCAGCTGCAGGTGCTGCGTCACCAGCCGACTGAAGCCGTCGGCCATGCGCCCGACGAGCGCGGAAATCCCGCGCTCTGCCTGTTCACTTCCCACGTGCATGCGCTCTCCGGCCGACGCATACGGCCTCTCAGGTGCGGGCCAACCTAGGCATGCACCTGTTCCGCGACAACCACGTCACGGAGTTTTTGTCCGGCGCACGCAAGCGTCGGCCAGTGAACGCGCGCGTCGGCCCATCCGGCCACTCTACCCGATGAGCTGCACAGGAGGAGAGACGGAAGGCTCCACGGCGATGGGGGCCTCGAAGCGCAGCACGAGGGGCAGGTGATCAGACGCCACCCGGCTCAACGCCGTCCGATGAGGGTGAATGGACAGCGGGCGCACGCCCGCGTCCACGAAGATGCGGTCCAGCCGCAGCAGGGGCAGGCGCGTGGGATACGTGCGAGCGGGCGCGCCAAGCTCCAGCGCCGCGTCGTGGATGGCCTGGCGCACCAGCGAGGGCACCGGGCCATTGCCCCAGTAGTTGAAATCTCCACACACCACCAACGGGGCCTTCCGCGCGGCATCGCGGAGGATGTCCGAGGACAACAGCAGCGCCTCCTGCCTGCGCCGCTCGCCCAGGCGCAGGCCCAGGTGGAGGGAGAAGACGTGGAGCTGCAGCCCTCCCCCGATGTCCAGGTCGCAGCGCAGCGCGCCGCGAGGCTCGCGGCGGCCCACGCTCAAGTCGTAGTTCTTCGACTTGACGATGGGCAGCCGCGACAGGATGGCGTTGCCGTAGCGCCGGCCGTTGCGCACGACATTGGGGCCGAAGGCCATGTGCAGCCCGAGCATGTCCGCCAGGTGTTCGGGCTGGTCCTCCCGAGGCGTCACCGCGCGAAAGTCGCCAACCTCCTGGAGAGCGACGATGTCCGCGTCCACTTCGCGGAGCACCGCGCCCACGCGGCCCAGGTCGAAGCGGCCGTCCGTTCCGATACCACTGTGGATGTTGTACGAAACGAGCCTCAGCTCCACGCGCGTCGCTCATCCAATCAGGACAGAGGAAGGATGCGGCCCGCTGCCATGCGGACGACCGTGACGGGCAGCAGGATGAGCCGGGACACGGCCTTGACGGCGTCGCCCAGGCCGCCCCGCAGGGCCTGAAGCTGGTGCTCCGCCTCGTCGCGAATCTCCGGCAGCCGCCCGCGCGGCGGCTGCTCGCGCGTGGGTGGCAGCGCGCCAATCGGCGCCGTTCCTCCCACGACGGTCGCGGAGGTCGTGCGCGCCTTGCCCTTCGACGTGCCACGTGCCGCCTTGAATTCCGGGCCGTGGGAGAACTTGGCGTCGGGCTCGGGCCGCGCCAGTTCCTCCAACTCCGCCTCCATCTGATGCGCGATGTAGAGTTCTTCCGTCTCCGCGAAGCGCTTGCCGTAGTGAACGCCCTCGTGGCTCTCCATGGCCTCGGGATGCGCCTTGGAATGGGCCAGCCGCGCCTTGTCCTGCCGACGCAGGCTTCGCTTCGGCGCCGGCAGCGTCTTCGGAACCTGGTAGTGGTCAAAGCTATAGGGACGAGGCATCCGCGAATCTCCCAATCAACGAGTCCGTTCAGAAGCTAGGAAGCCCCCAGTCCCCCGGGTACGCCTTGACGGAATGCGCCCTGGTGGCCCGCCTGCCCTGCAGCCAGGCAGGCGGTACGCGGACAAGATGCGTCGTCCAAGTACCGACAACCTCTGGCGTCGGCTCCGCGCAGAGGAGGCGTGCGGCCATCGTCCCACCCAGGCGACGAGCCGAGCGCTTTCGAGGGACGGAGCAGGCGTCCGGCGGCTCAACACCACACTCCGGGAAGAGTTGCGCGCGACGTGGTGTAAAAACGGCCCATGCCTTCGCACGCACCCGGCCGGAAGTATTCCAAGTCCCCGTTCCTGCTACTCGCCCTGCTCGCCCTTGGAGCGAAGGCCGGTGCGACCGAAACCGCGTCGGTCCCCGTGCGCACGTCCAGCGAGGACGCTTCCCTGGAGGCCCCTCCCCAGCTGACGCTGCAGCCTGCCGCAGCCAAGCCGGGAGACCCGGTGCTCGTGACGGTGAGCGGCATGACGGCGCCTCCCACCGGCACGCTCGCAGGACGCGCGCTGCGCTTCTTCCCCTGGGGTGATGGCTATCTGGCCGTCGCCGGCCTGCCGGTGGAGCTGACGCCCGGCGCGGCGCAGGTGACGGCCACGGGCCCCGTCACGCCGGGCGCGCCGCAGGTGGAGCTGACAGGCACCCTGGACGTCGTGGAGCCCGGATACCCGTCTCGCGAGCTGCGCGTGGCCGGCAAGTACGTGAAGCCGCCCGCGTCGGTGCGCAAGCGCATGGCCGCGGACCGCCGCGCCTTCGCTGAAGCCTTCGCCCAGGACTTCAGCGCGCCGCACTTCGCGCAGAACTTCGCGTGGCCGAGGGCGGACCGCATCACCGCCCCCTTCGGCGACCGCCGCACCTTCAACGGAAAGCTGTCCAGTCAGCACTTCGGCGTGGACATCGACGGGGACCCGGGCACGCCCGTGCAGGCCGCCAACGACGGCACGGTGGTGATGGCGCGCGACAACTACGCGGCGGGCAACACCGTGCTGGTGCACCACGGCGCGGGGCTCTACACGGCGTACTTCCACCTGTCCCGCATCGACGTGAAGCCGGGCACCCAGGTGAAGCAAGGCCAACTGTTGGGCAAGGTGGGCAGCACCGGCCGCGTCACCGGCCCGCACCTGCACTGGGGCGTGAAGGTGGACGGGCTGTGGGTGGACGGAGAGCGCCTGCTGAAGCTGGACTTCTTCCCGCACCTGCCGCCCAGCGTCGCCCGGGGCGGCAACGCCGAGCTGGGCACGCCGTAACCGGCGTCAGCGATCGTTCCACTTCGGGGGACGCTTCTCCAGGAACGCGGAGATGCCCTCCCCCGCGTCGTCCGCCAGCACGTTCAGCGACAGCTGCGAGGCCAGGTACTCCAGCGCGGCGGGCAGCGGCAGGTCCTCGGCGGTGAAGAAGGCACGGCGCCCCAACGCCAGCACCGCCTGGCTCTTTCCCGCCAGCTTTCCCGCGAGCGTGCCCACCGCGGCGTCCAGCTCCGCGGCCGGCACCACGCGGTTGAGCAGCCCCAACGTCAGCGCCTCGCGCGCGGGTAGCCGGTCTCCGGTGAGCACCAGCTCCAGCGCACGCTTGCGGCCCAGGTGACGCTGGAGCAGCGCCATCATCATCATCGGGAAGAGGCCCACGTCGATTTCGGGCGTGCCCAGGTCCGCGCCCTCCACGGCGACGGCCAGGTCACACGCGAGCACCAGCCCCAGGCCACCCGCCAGCGCGTGCCCGTTGACGCGCGCCACGGTGGGCTTGCGCAGCTCCTGGAAGCGCGCCAGCAGCCGCCCATAGGAACGGCGGCCCTCGTGCGTGGACAGGAAGCCCTCGTCACCGGCCATGGTTCCCAGGTCCCCGCCCGCGCAGAAGACCTTCTCACCGGCGCCCGTCAGCACCACCACGCGCACCGAGGTGTCGGATTCGGCCCGCTCCAGCGCGGCCATCAGCTCGCGCACCACTCCGGGGGACAAGGCGTTGCGGGCCTTGGGCCGGTCAATGGTCAGGAGCGCTTGGGCGCCTTGGACTTCGTAGCGGACTTCTCCGGCTTCCATTCGGACACCTCCGCTGCCTGGGCACCCGTGAGGACGCCGTAAAGGAAGGAGTCGGCAATCTGCGACTTCGCCCGCTCCAGCGCGTCGGGGTCGCGCGCGTCGGCCAGCCCCACGACGAAGGCCGTGAGCGCCATTTCGATGTTGCCGAAGAGGAGCGCGGAGGCCAGGTGCGGGTCCAGCCCCGGCCGCAGCTCGCCCCGCTCCTCCGCGGCGTTGAAGAGCGCCGAACTGAGCCGGATGGCATCCACGAAGGCCGTCTGCCGGTTGATGCGCGAGCCCGCCGGGCTGCGCGCAATCTCCAGGATGAGCACCTTCACCGCGCGCGGGTCCACGCGGTAGGCCTCGAAGGCCACCTCGACGATGCCGCGGACCTTCTCCGCCAGCGGGCCTTCGCCCTCCACCACCGCGCGCACGCGCGTGACGAAGCCGCTCCAGCCGGTGTCGAACACCGTCTCGAGCAGCTCATCCTTGTTCTTGAAGTAGTGGTAGACGAGCCCGTACGCGACGCCGGCCTCCTTCGCCACGTCCGCGATGCGGCAGCCGTGGTAGCCCTTGCGCGCGAACACGTCGATGGCCGCGCGGAGGATGGTGCGGCGGCGCTCGCTTTCGCGCGTGCCACTCTCCGCCGCCGGCTTGCTCTGCTGACCCACGGTTGTCCTCCACCGGCGGGTGATTCGCCAGTCAACCAGCGGAGAACCTACGGAGGGCGGGCCCTGGGGTCAATGCCTTCGTGGGCCCGCCCGGCGAAACGACGGAGACTACTCCACGGTGCCCCGGACGACGGGTCCCTGGACGATGGCCTCGTGGCCCTCGAGCTGTGCCGCCGTGTACTTGCAGATGGGCGTCACCCTCCAATCAACCGGGGGGTTGAAGGGCGGCGGCGGCGGGCCCTCGGCGGGCGGCTCGTGCGCATCGCTGACCAGGTACGTCTCGAAGTTGAAGGACGGGTAGGTCAGCGCGATGCCCGTGTTGGCCGGGGACACCGTGACGGGGCCGGACGCGCCGCCACTGCAACCGTCATTGCCGCTGTTCTGGGCCATGCGGTTGTACCAGGGGTCGGAGACGATGAACGAAATCGAGATGCCACCGAAGTGGCTGATGAGCGGCGGCGGCGCGTTGGGCAGCGGGTCGAGCTGCCGCTGCGTCTGGTCCTTGTCCAGCGCGTGGGGCATGCCCGTCCAGAGGATGCGCTCCTGCACCCAGATGAGCGTGCTGGCGTCGTGCTGGCCATTCTTGCCCGTCCAGCGACCGTCGCCGTTGGTGTCCACGTAGCGCTCGCCCGGGTCCCACGTGCCGTTGTCGTTGTTGTCGACGAAGGGCTCGGTCAGGTCCTCGAACGGCTCGCCCGTGTCCCAGACGCCGTTGTTGTTGAGGTCGTCGAAGGCCTCCTCACCGCTGGTGATGGCGATCAGCGAGACCAGGTTGTCACGCGGGTTGAGGACGATGCCGGGGCGGATGGGGTCCGGACGGCGCGGCTCCGGACGGTCCTGCTGGGGCTGCGCGGCGTTGCCGTAGGCGGCAATGGGGTTCTCGTCCCAGAGGAAGGGGTGCATCCACAGCGGCGCCAGGTACTCGCCCGTGTGGGTCGCGTCCTTCAGCGGGTTCCACGTGAAGATGCCCGGCTCCACGTCCTGCGGCAGCGGCAGGGACGTCTTGTAGAGGACCTCCGCGTTGCCCACCACGTCGGTGACGGACACGGCGCTGGGACCGATGGTGCCCGCCTCCGTGAGGAAGGACACCTGGGCGCCCACCACGCCGTCACCGTTGCGATCGCCCACGTGGGCGATGCACCGGACCTTCACACCCGCGATGAGGGCGCGCGTCTCGTCCCAGGCGCCAACGGCGTGGTGCAGACCGGAGCCGTCACCCGAGAACGAACCGCACTGGAAGGTGAACTGACGCGAGTTCGAGTTGGTGCCCGCGAAGCTGACCACCGGCGAGACGGCCCGCTTCATCTCGGCACCCGTGCCGGCGGTGGCGATGACCACGGCGGAGGCCACCCGGCCGCCGCGCGCCGTCATCTGCACGGACACGATGCCGTCACCCGTGTTGGTGACACCCTCGGTGGGCGACAGCTCGACGCCCGGAACGGGGGACTCCAGCGTGAAGGACACCGGCGTACCCGCCTGCGGCTGGCCTCGGGAGTCCACCGCGCGGAAGCGCAGCGTGGTGATTTCTCCCAGTCGCGGCTGAGCCGGTGACTGGTCCACGAATTCAAGTGTGGCGGGGGCCGACGGCGAGCATGCGACAAACAGCAGGCTCGCGAAGGCCACCCACGGGGCCAGACCCGGACGCATCAGTGGAGACTCCTTGAAGGCGATGAAGGAAGCGGGCTGTACGCGAGCAGCGCACAGCGCATCTTCCGCATCTTCCCGGGCCACCTACCGTCCAGTCAAGGACAGGACAGGTGGACCGGCGCCCTCTTGCGTCCAGGGCCTGGAATCCCAGGGGGCAACGTCAGGCGGCGGTGCCGCTGAACATCACCCGGGCCACGCCCAGCAGACGGTCCACGTCCCGGGCGGTGAGGCCACGGGCGCGCGCGAAGTCAGACAGGGGCCGCAGGAGGTCCTCCGTCTGAGCAAGGGTCTGCTCCGTTCCCGTGAAGAGCTCGCCCAGGCTCACGCCCAGGGCGTTGGCCAGGGCCGCCAGCGTCTCCACATGGGGGACACGCTCGCCACGCTCGATCATGGAAAGGAACGACACGCTGATCTGCGCCCGCTCCGCGAGCTCTTCCTGCGTCCAGCGCTCCGGCCGCTGTGTCCGAAGCTCGCGGATGCGCTGCCCAATTCGTTTTCCGAGGTCCGACACGAAGTACTTCTCCTGGCTGTTTCGGGGTTAGAGGAACCACCACCCACCGCTGGTGATTCCTAGCCTCCGGAACCAAAGGATCCGAAATCCGCCACGATGAGGTTGATGCCGGAGAATTCCAGCCCCAGTTCTCGCCGCAGCGTCACCACCCCCTCTACCCGCCAGCAGTCGCATGCAGGCCCATACGAGAGGCCGAATGTCTGCTGAGCAAGAGGGCGATTTTCTTGAGTTACTAGATCCTGGTAAAGCGGTTGCACAATTGCTTCGTACCGCACTCCCAGCCCAAATCCGAGCTTCAAACGCGTACCCGCGATGAGGGCCTGAGCCCGTTCGGCCGGAGGGAAGCCGGGCTCTACTCGGGATAGTCCGCCTACCAAGGTATCCAACGAGCGGCGGAGCACATCGGGCCCCACGGAACGGGGATCCGCGCCGCGGTTGAGCGCATCTCCCCCGGTCCACAGCAGATCATCGAAGCGCGCGTACACGGCGTGCCCCTTGCCGTTGTCGACATTCACCTCCGCGGAGAGCCCGGAGATGCGGCCCGCGTTCGGGTCGTAGCGAACGGTGCCCGCGGCCGTGAAGATTCCGGCGGTGGCGCTGAGGCGGGCGAAGGTGTCGCGCAGCACGGGCCCCGGGTCGTCCACCTTCCCCGCCGCGGGCACGTGTCGGGTGAGGTCGAAGCCCTGTCCGATGCGCAGGCGCAGCGGTTCGCGGATGTCGTTGCCGCGCTTGAATCGCAGCGTCTGGTCCACGGCGAGCACCGCGTGGAGGAAGCCCCGAGTGCGGCCGTCACTCTGGAATGGCACCGCGGCATCCACTTCGTCATAGGGGCGGGCCAGGTCCTCCCCGGAGGCTCCGGCCGAGGGAAGACGGCCCCACCCGCCCGGCACGTAGCGCAGCTCCAGCGAGGGGGTGATGGCGTGGCGGAAGCTCGTCTCACGTCCTTCGAAGACGCGCGCCACCTGGCTTTCGAGCAGCAACCCGGCGATGGGGTAGCCCCTCTGCCACGTCCGGCCCGACACCTCGCCCAGCCACACGTCCTGGCGCATCCCCAGCGAGGGCGACACGCGCATCAGACTGCCCAGACCGAAGGACGTCGACAGGCGGGGGAAGAAGTCCACGCGGTCGCGGGCTTCGCGGTCGTTCGAATTGAAGATGCCGTCGGACTGCGTGGTGTCCGCGGGAAACGGCCACCCGGCAGAGCCGAACGGGACATGGAACCCGTCGGCCCGGAAGATGCCGTCGATGCCCTCGTCGCCGTACCCGCCTCGCAGGGGCGCGAGCCGCAGATACTGCACCGACAGCCCGCCCATGATTCCGCCCAGCACGGGCCGCTCCGGCAGGGCCAGGGTGATGGCCGGCAAGCGCTGGAACGTGGTGGGACCCTTCAGGTCCGGGCGCGAAGGGTCCGTGGCCGCCGGGATGCGGTTGTCCTGGAAGAAGCGGTACCCCCACCGGATGTCCTGGCGCAGCGCCACGTCGAGCCCCGCATAGAGGTCGTCCTGGCGCTGGAACACCGTGCCCGTGCTGCGCAGGTAGGTGAACTCGCGGGTGACGAGGTCCGCCGTGAGGTCGCGGGTGTAGTTGCCGTCAGAGACGAACGAAGCGTCGACGCGGTTGTGCCACCCTCCCCCCATGTCCTGGGTGTGTTGCCACGACGCCTCACCCCGGAGTCCTCGGCGCTCGTCGACGAACTCAGGCGAGGCGACTCCGCCCTCCGTCCGCCGGTAGAACACGAAGCTGCGCGGATCCCGGATGGGCCTGAGGTCGTAGAGGAACCCCAGCGTCGCCCGTCCCCGGGTCCGTTCGCTGGGCGCATAACGGAACTCGGTGAGCAGGCGCGGCCCCTTCACGCCCAGGTAGCGCGGCTCCCGGACCTGCTCGGTGGCGCCGGGAACGGTATGCAGTTCGTAGCCGCCGCTGAAGTACCCCGGCGTGAGCGTCACGTCGTAGCTCTGCCCCAGCGTGATGAAGAGGGGCTGCTCCAGGGAGAAGCCATTGAGCGAGGAGAAGGTGGGCTTGGGCAGCAGCAGGCCGGTGCGCCGCTGAGACAGCGGCATGTAGAGCCACGGCAGCGCGAACACGGGCACGGACTTCACGTACACCACGGGCAGCGTCATCGTGGCGCGCTCGCCCAGGACGACGGTGGCCGACGAGGCCTCCATTCGCCAGCCGGGCTCACCCGGGCTGCAGTTGCACGGCGTGAAGGCCAGGTCCTCCACGAGGAAGGTGTTCTCCCCCGTCCGGCGGATGCGCGAGCCGCTCATGAGGAGGGGCGTCTCCCCCATGGCCCGCAGCTCCTGGGGCGTCTTCGCCGTGAACAGGGCCTCCTGGGTGACGCCCTGCTTCTGCATGAAGAGGCCGCCCTCGAGGTTCGCCTCGTAGGTGCGCACATCCATCTTCGCGGTGTCGGCGACCGCGGCCAGGCCACTGGGGCCCACGAACATCACGCTGCCCGAGGCGGTGACGAGCTGGTTCACCTCGTCGTACGTCACCTCGTCGGCGCGAAGCTGCATCGTCTCCGTGCGCAGCACGGCGTTGCCGCGCGCGGTGACGACCTTCGTGTCCGCTTCGTAGACGACCAGGTCCGCAGCCAGCTCCGCCGTCTCACCGTTGGGCAAAGCCAACGGGGTGGCGAGTGGCACCTGCGAGGTGGACACCAGCAGCGCAGCGGCGAGCGGAACGAGGAAGCTCATTCAGGGGTGCAGGGTATGCCGCGCCCAGGCCGAGCGGCCCGCCCTTTTCACCGGCCTGTGCGCTGGAAGTCCAATGAAATGACGTTGCCCTCCTGGCGGGCCTGGAACGGCGCGGACTGCCGGAGCTGGATGGTGATGCGCACATCCCGCCCGGACGCGCTCGGGTCCACCCGGAGCACCGGCGTCGCGAAGTAGGACGTGTCCAGCGGCAGCGTGTTGTTGCTGGCGTCCACGCGGGTGTTCTCCAGCTCCAGCACCACGGTGCGGCCCCGCTCCGACACGGAGTAGCTGACCGGCTCGTTGGTGCGGATGAACACGCGCGAGGCCCCCGACTGCTGCTGGAAACCCACCAGCGTCAGCGTCTTGCGACGCGAGGACACCGCGGCCTCCGAACCGGAGCTGCTCGGCCGGGAGGGCTCCACCGCCTGATTCTGGCGGCTCTCCCGAGACGCACGAGCCTCGGCCTGACGCTGACGGCGCTCCTCGGCGGCGGCCTCCTGCTGGGCCCGGCGCTCCTCCGCCGCGGCCTGCGCGGCGGTACGACGCTCCTCTGCGGCGGACTGCTGAGCGGCCTTCCGCTGCTCGGCCTCGGCCCGGGCCGCGGCCTTGCGCCGCTCCTGCTCCTCGGCGGCGGCCTGCTGCTGGGCCCGGCGCTCGTCGGCGGCGGCCTGCGCGGACGCGCGCGCGGCCTCCTCCTGGCGACGCCTCTCCTCCGCCGCGGCCTGCGCGGACGCCTTCGCCGACTCTTCCTGGCGCCGCTTCTCGTCGGCGGCGGCCTGCGCCGAGGCACGCGAAGCCTCCTCCTGGCGCTTGCGCTCCGCCTCGGCCCGAGCCTGCTCCTCCTGCTGGCGCTGCGCGGCGGCCCGAGCCTCGTCCTGACGCCTCGCCTCGGCCTCCGCGTCACGCTTCGCGGCGGCGGCGGCTTCGGCGGAAGCCCGCTCCTGGGCCTCACGCTCGGCGCGCGCCGCGGCGGCGGCATCCGCGGCGGCCTTCTCCTGGGCCTGACGCTCCGCCGCGGCGGCAGCGGCGGCATCCGCGGCGCTGCTTCCCGCCTGGGGCTGCTCGGTGCCCGGCGCCTGCGCCACGGCTGGACCTCCGCCGCCCGCGACGCGGACGACGAGCTGGTTGCCCTGGGCCTGGATGTCCGCCTCCGCCTCGCGCTCGTAGCCGATGAGCACTCGCGCGATGGATGACGCCTCGGAGCCATAGCTGGCGGTGCGGATGGCCGTCACCGTGCCATTGCCCACCTCGATCTCCTCGGGCACGTCGGAGAAGACGGCCTCGGAGATGTCGATGACGAGCCGCGGCGGGTCCGTCATGGTGAACGTGGTGAAGTTGGCCTTCTGCGAGCCGGAGATGGTCACCGTCCCACCGTTCACCTGCACCGCGGTGATGGTGTTCAGGTTCGTGGCCGGCGCCTGCGCGAGCGCCACGAAGGGCACGAGCACCACACCGAGCAGCCACGCGGCAAACGGCTTCATCGACCACACCCCTTCACGTTGACAGAAGAGCGTAGAGGCTATCACGCACCAGCGTGCCTCCAACTTTCCGTCCAGACGCGTCTAGCGGAGCCGCGGAAGGCTCGGCGAGCGATACCGATGGGTCCGCGCGTACTCGATGAGGTTCTTGATGTCGTAGCAGATCTGCCGGATGTCATGCCCCATCGTCAGCTCGATGTGGCTATTGCCCTTCACCGGACGCCAGAGCAGATACTCACTCTTGGCGGCGCGATACACGCTGCGGGTCGACTCCAGCGAGGCCAGCGGGTCCAGGTCCCCGAAGATGATGGCCATGGGCACCTCGATGCGACCGAAGCCCCGCTTGAAGTCGAAGCCGGTGCGGTAGCAGACCATCTCTCCCCGGCGAATCCACCGCGCGAACTGCTCCAGCACCCGGCGCGGCTCCCGCTCCCCCCCCTCGCGGAGCAACCAGCGGATGTCATCCGCGCTCACCCGCTCCGGATTGATGAGACGGTTCAGTCGCGTGGTGAGTTGTTGATACAGCGGCGAGTCCTCGGCCTTCGCGAGCTGGCGCTCCAGCGACTTGAGGATGATGTCCACCGGCACCGCGTCGAAGCGCAGCGTCCGCCGCGCGCGGGGTGACAGCCGGCGTCCCAGGCCCTTGTTCAACACGCCCACGCCCCGCGCGAGCAGCGAGCGCCCCGCCCCCTCCACCTTGCTGCCCACGTTGAGGCTGGCGAGCGTCAGGTCGATCATCCCGGCCAGCATGGGCGCGCCGTGCGCCAGCAGGCGCAGCAGCATGAAGCCGCGTCCCAGGTCCGCCGGGGAGCCGATGGTGATGAGGCCTTCGAAGTCATTGTGGATGCCGGCGTAGCCGTAGCCCAGCATCCCGCCCATGGAGTGGCCGCAGTAGAAGATGCGCTCGCGCCGGGTGATGCGCTTCACGCCGGAGACGGCCGCTGGCAGGTCGTAGAGGAAGTAGCTGTCGATATCCCAGCCGTAGTCGAGGTCCGGCGGCAGGGGGCGCTTGAAGCGCTCGGCGCGCTCCCTCTGGAACGCGATGGAGCTCTTGCCGTGGCCACGCAGCTCCAGGATGTGGATGTCCACCCCGAAGAAGAGCAGGTTCTTGACGAACTGCCCGCTGGTCCAGGTGTGCCGGTTCTGTGAGAAACCGTGCACCAGCAGCAGGGGCTCACCAAACAACGGTTGCGGAAAAGGCTGCTTCACAGGACGGTAGCGGGTGATGACCAGCGACCAGCCGTCCGCCGTCTCCACGACGTACTTCGTCTTCGAGTAAAGCGCCCTGAAATCGACTTCGTCGATGGAGGGGATGGGTGGCCCCGATGTCGCGGCGGCTCTCCAGTCCGGCAGGCGCATGTCTTGAATCTACGGCGGCTGATGCATCGCGCCAAGGTTTCGATACATGCGAGCCTTCATCATCCCGACAAGGAACAGTGAACCTGTACAAAGGACGAGGTCGTTCGCGGCTGCCCGCTTGCGCGCCGCGGCAAGGGCCGCGTCCGCATCCGGCCAGGCAGTCACGTCCGCGCACAACGCGCGCGCCTCTGCCAGGTAGGCCTCGGGAGCCAGCGAGCGAGGCGTCTCCAAAGGCGTGAGCTGCACCGAGGCACACTCGGGCAACAGCGCTCGCATCATCGGTCCCCGGTCCTTGTCCCCCACCACGCCGAAGACGAGGTGGAGGCGACGCCCCGGGTAGAGGTCCTTCAGCGACGCGAGCAGCACCTCCACGCCCGCCGGGTTGTGTGCGCCGTCCAGCAGGAGGATGGGCTGCTGCCCCACCTCCTCCAGGCGCCCCGGCCAGCACGCCGACGCCAGGCCCGCACGCGCGGCCTCGGGTGGCACAGTGACGCGCCGCTCCTGCAAGGCCTCCAGGCAGGCGAGCGCCACCGCCGCGTTCTGCCGCTGATGAGGCCCCCGCAGCGCGACGGACAGCCCATCCAGGGACCAGGTCGCCCCGCGGTACGACAGGCCGCCATCTGGCTGACGCTCGCCCGTGAAGTCACGCCCCTCCAGCCGCACCGGGGCCCCGACTTGCTCGGCCTTTAGGAGGATGGCTTCCAAGGCCTCCGGGGCCTGCCGCGCGACGACACACGGCACGCCCGGCTTGAGGATGCCCGCCTTCTCGCCCGCGATGGCCGCCAGCGTGTCGCCCAGGTACTCCATGTGGTCGAAAGACACGGGGGTAATCGCCGTCACCACCGGGCTGGCGGCGGTGGTGGCGTCCAGCCGGCCGCCCAGGCCCGTCTCCAGCACGGCCACATCCACGCGCACCTGGGCGAAGTGCCACAGGGCGACGATGGTGCCGAACTCGAAGTACGTCATGGGAGAGGACACGGCGCTGGGGTAGCGCTCCAACACCTCCAGGATGCGCAGGCCGAAGTCCGCGTCGGAGATGTCCTCGCTGTCCACGCGGATGCGCTCGTTGACGCGCACCAGGTGCGGAGACGTGTAGAGCCCCACGCGGTGCCCGGCGGCCTGGAGCGACGCCGCCGTCATGGCACAGGTGCTGCCCTTCCCGTTCGTCCCGGCGACATGGAGCGCCGGATACCGTCGCTCCGGGTGGCCCAACGCGGCCAGGGCCTCCTGCACGCGCTCCAGCCCCAGCTTGATGCCAGAGGGGTTGAGCTTCGTGAAGAAGGCCAGCGCCTCCTCCGGTGTCCGAGGCGCGCTCAGCCCAGCAGCCCCAGGATCTGGCCCAGCTTCGCGCGCAGGTCCTTGCGGTGGACGATGGCGTCGATCATCCCATGGTCCAGCAGGAACTCGGAGCGCTGGAAGCCCTCCGGCAGCTTCTGGCGGATGGTCTGCTCGATGACGCGCGGACCGGCGAACCCGATGAGGGCCTTGGGCTCGGCGAGGATGACGTCGCCCAGCCACGAGAAGGACGCAGCGACGCCGCCAGTGGTGGGGTTGAGCAGCACGGAGATGTACGGCCGCGTGCCGGTGCGGAAGCGGGCGATGGCCGCCGACGTCTTGGCCATCTGCATGAGGGAGAAGATGCCCTCCTGCATGCGCGCGCCGCCGGACGCGGAGAAGACGATGGCGGAGCACTTCAGCTCGTGCGCGCGCTCGAAGACGCGGGCCACCTTCTCGCCCACGACAGAGCCCATGGAGCCGCCCATGAACTCGAAGACGAAGCAGCCCACCGACACCTGGTGGCCCTGGATGCGGCCCACGCCGGAGATGAAGGCATCCGGCTCGCCCAGGTTCTTCCGGGTGGACTTCAGGCGGTCCTTGTACTTCTTCGAGTCACTGAACCCGAGCGGGTCCTGCGGCTCCAGCTCCTTGTCGAACTCCTCGAAGCTGTCGGGGTCCAGCAGCGCCGCCAGCCGCGCGCGAGCCGCCCAGTAGTGGTGGTGCTCGCAGTGCGGACACACCATCCAGTTCTTCTCCAACTCCTGGCGGTAGATGATTTCGTCGCACGTCTCGCACTTCGCCCACAGACCCTCCATGCGGGACGGGCGGGGCTCGGCTTGCGGTTCGGTGTCGACGGCGATGCGCGGCTTCTTCGAGAACCAGGCCATGGGGTGGGCGGGGTTAATCCGGCCGCATTCGGCCGTCAACCCTTCCGTATGGCGCGACGCGTCTACAGCTCGAAGGTATCGCCCAGCTCCAGCACTTCCACCGGCAGCTCGGCCAGCTCCTTCTTGAGCTGCGACACGAAGGCGGGCTTGAGGTGATACAGCAGCACCGAGGCGCCGTTGCGCTCGAACTTCTGGAGTTCCAGGCTCAGCGTGTGCGGCGTGAGGTGGCCGGAGATGTCGGCCAGCGACTGGAGCTTGTTGGGGAAGGACGTCTCCAGCAGCAGCGCCTTGAGGTTCTTCGTCTCGTTCAGCGCCTTCCACAGCTTGTCCGTGGGGCCGGTGTCGCCGCTCATCGCCAGGGCGCTCTTGCCGTTGGAGATGATGAAGCCGCACGACTCCACGGGGTGGCTCACCGGCACGCTCCGCACGGTGTAGGGGCCCACCTGGAAGCTGCTGCCAGCCCGGAACGTCTTGATCTGCAGCACGGGCTTGCGCTTCGTCGGGATGCGGGTGAAGTCCGGCCAGAGCGCGTTGTTGAACATGTTGTCGCGCAGGGCCCGGGCGCACTCGCGCGAGGCGTAGATGGTGACCGGGGTGTCGCGCCGGCCGATGACCAGGTCCGCCATCAGCGGCAGGTCCTTCACATGGTCGAAGTGGCTGTGCCCCACCAGGACGTGGTCCACGCGGCACAGCTCATCCAGCGACAACGTCCCCGTGAGCGCCCCCGCATCGAGCGCCAGCACGTCATCGACGAGGAAGCAGGTGCTCTTGCAGTTGGGTAGCTCGCCGCCGTGGCAGCCGAGGACTCGCAGCTTCACGCTAGAGGTCTCCGAACTTCCACTTCATCTCCAGGTATTGGAGGAAGTCGTGCAGCCTGGCCGTGTCCGGCACGGTCATCCGGTCCCCGTTCCGCTCGACCAGACCGGAACGCTCCAGCCGGTCCACCACGGCGCGGACCGCGGGCTCGCCCACACCAATCTGGCGCGGCAGTTCCCGCACTGAGAAGTCGATCTCCACACCCTCGTCCAGCGGACGGCCTCGGCTCTGGCAGGCCTGGATGATCTGGTGCACCACCCGGCTGGCCGGGTCGTTGTGCAGCAGGTTCTCGATCTGGGCGTCCGCCTCGGAGAGGCGTTCGGCCAGCTTCTTGATCATCCGGACGGCGATCTCCGCATTGCCGCGGATCATCCCCTCGAACGTCTTGGGGTCGATGACCAGCAGCCTCGCGTCCTCGTTGACCGTGGCCGAGGCATTGCGCGGCTTGTTGGAGATGATGGCCATCTCCCCGAAGAACTCACCGGGGCCCAGGACGGCGAGAACCTTCTCGACGTCACGGACCCGCTTGGAGATGGCCACCCGTCCTGCCTGGATGACGAACATCTCCTTGCCGGCTTCTCCCTCGCGGAAGAGCTCGGTGCCCTGGGGGAACTCCTTGCCGAAACGTTGAAAGAGGGTTTCCTCGGCGCCCATCCTGCAAAGGAGTCAATCAGCCCACACTCGCCCGGTCAAATTCCCTTTTCTGTGCGCGCCGGTGGGACAGCCGACACGCCACGCGAGACACCGGCGCGGGGGCCGGGTAGAAGGCCGCCCGTGGGAACGACCTACAAGCAGTCCGGAGTAGACATCGAGGCCGGCGACGCGTTCGTCGAGCGCATCAAGCCCCATGCCGCGCGCACCATGCGCCCTGAAGTCATGGGCGGAGTGGGCGGATTCGGCGGTCTGTTCGCCCTGCCGCCAGGCAAGTACCAGCAGCCGGTGCTGGTGGCCGGCACGGACGGCGTGGGCACCAAGCTGAAGGTGGCCTTCGCCGCTGGACGCCATGGGACGGTGGGCATCGACCTGGTGGCCATGTCGGTGAACGACATCCTCACCTGCGGCGCCGAGCCCCTCTTCTTCCTCGACTACTTCGCCACCGGGCGCCTGGAGGTCGACGACGCCGCCGAGGTGGTGAAGGGCATCGCCCTGGGCTGCGAGCAGGCCGGGTGCGCGCTGCTCGGCGGCGAGACGGCGGAGATGCCGGGCTTCTACGCGCGCGGCGAATACGACCTCGCGGGCTTCTGCGTGGGCGTGGTGGAGCGCGCGGCCATCATTGACGGCAAGAGCGTGAAGCCGGGTGACGCGCTCATCGGACTCCCCTCCTCTGGCCTGCACAGCAACGGCTATTCGCTGGCGCGCAAGGTGCTGCTGGACGACGGAAAGCTGGCCCTGGACGCAACGCCCGAGGGCCTGGACCGTCCGCTCGTGGACGCGCTGCTGGAGCCCACGCGCATCTACGTGAAGGACGTGCTGGCGCTGCTCCAGGCGGTGAAGGTGAAGGGCCTGGCGCACATCACCGGCAGCGGCATTCCGGGCAACCTGCCCCGCTGCCTGCCGGACGGCACGCGCGCGGTGCTGAGTGAGAAGACCTGGCCCAAGCCACCCATCTTCGACCTCATCGCGAAGCTGGGGAGCGTGGCCCGCGACGAGATGTTCAACACGTTCAACATGGGCCTGGGGCTCATCCTCGTCGTGGCGAAGGAAGACGTCGCCCAGGCGCTGAGCGTGCTGAGCGGCCGGGGCGTGCAGGCCTTCGAGGTCGGCCGCGTGGAAGCGGGCCAGGGCGAGGCCACGGCGGTCATCGACCCATGAGCGGCCAGCGGGTCCGCCTGGGCGTGCTCGTGTCCGGCAGCGGGAGCAACCTCCAGGCGCTGCTGGACGCCTGTGCGCGCGAGGACTTTCCCGCCGAGGTCGCCTGTGTGGTGTCCAACGTCTCCACCGCGTTCGCGCTGGAGCGGGCGCGCAAGGCGGGCGTGACGGCCAAGGTGGTGGACCACAAGGCCCACGCGACGAAGGCGGACTTCGAGAAGGCCCTGCTGGACACACTGCGGGCGGCGAACGTGGAGTGGGTGTGCCTGGCGGGGTTCATGCGCCTGTTGAGCGCGGACTTCCTGGGCCACTACGCGGGGCGGGTGCTGAACATCCACCCGTCGCTGCTGCCCGCCTTCCCGGGCCTGCATGCGCAGCGACAGGCGCTGGAGCGAGGCGTGAAGGTGGCCGGGTGCACGGTGCACTTCGTGGACGCGGGCACCGACACGGGGCCCATCATCGCGCAGGTGGCCGTGCCGGTACTGCCGGATGACGACGAGAAGACTTTGAGCTCACGAATCCTCGCGGAGGAGCACCGGCTCTACCCGCTGGCCGTGCGGCTCGCCGTGACGGGCAAGGTGACGCTGGACGCGACCCGCACGCGCGTGGAGGCGCGGGCCACGGTGGGCGAGCTGGCGCTTCGGAATCCCGGCGCGACGGTCGACCCGGCGTGAACGGACCGAAGACGTTCGACGAGGAGCTGGAGTTCCCCAGCGCCGCATCAGGGGATGACGGCGACGTTCTGCCACCGGAGGCCGCTTTGGGGCTGACCAACGACGAGGTGGTCGCCGGCGAGCAGCAGTCCACCCGGCCCCTGGGCGGACCTGCGTCCCCACGAGACGAGCAAGGCTCAACCGCCCTGCCCTCGCAGGCCGAACGCGTCACCGCGCTCCAGGAAGCTCGCGTGGTGCTGGTCAGTGCCTGCCTCCTGGGCGAGGCGTGTCGGTACGACGGCCGCTCCCAGCACTCCGAGCGCGTCCTCGCGGCGCTGGCGGACAAGGACGTCATCCCCGTGTGCCCGGAAGTGGCCTCGGGCTTGCCCGTGCCGCGCCCTCCCGTCGACCTGCGAGGAGGCACGGGCGTGGACGTCTGGGCTGGGCGCGCGGTCGCCGTGGAGCGCGCCGCGGGCACCGACCGGACGGAGGCCTTCCAACAGGGCGCCCGGCTCGCGCTCGAAGCGGCACAACGCTTCGGCGCGACGGTGGCGCTGCTGAAGGAGAAGAGCCCGTCGTGCGGCAGCCAGCGAGTCTACGAGTCCGGCCAGCTCCGCGCGGGCGAAGGCATCACCACGGCGCTACTCCGCGCGAAGGGCGTCACCGTCCTCAGCGACGAGGACCTCTAGCAACAGTCCCTACCCGCGCGCCGGCACCTTCCACGTGTCGTGAGGCAGCGGCGCGAAGAGCGCCTCCACCATGTCTTCGGTGACTTCCGCCAGCGTGGCGGGCCGCCAGTGCGGCTTGTTGTCCTTGTCCACGAGCACCGCGCGGATGCCCTCACGGAAGTCCGGCCGCGCCGTCATCGACTGGCTGAGCCGGTACTCCACGTTGGCCATCTCGTCGTAGTCGCGGGTGCGCCCCATCCGGAGCTGGCGCAGCGTCACCTTCAAGCTGGCCGGGCACCTGTGAAGCAACGTGGCCCACGTCTCCTGGGCCCACGGCGTGCCCTCCAGCTCCAGCGCCTGCTGGATGTCGTCCACGCGCTCGGCCGCGAAGCACCGGTCGATGGCGGCGCGCTGCACCCCGAGTGGCGACGTGCCCGCGTCCGCGTGGAAGCCGGCCAGCACCGTGTCCACCACCGTGCTCGCCGCGCCGGTGCCCCAGGGCGCACCCACCAACGCGTCCAGTACCGCCTCCAGCCGCGCGGACTCCACGTGGTGCGTGGCGTAGCCCAGCCACATCGCGTCCGCCGCGCCGCACCGGGCCCCCGTGAGGCCCAGGTACGTGCCCGACTCACCCGGGAAGCGCGGCAGGAACCAACCGCCGCCCACATCCGGGAAGAGCCCGATGGCCGTCTCCGGCATGGCCAGCACCAGCTTCTCGGTGACGACCCGGTGGGTGCCGTGAATCGACAGGCCCAGCCCGCCGCCCATGCAGACCCCGTCCACCAGCGCGATGAACGGCTTGCCGAAATAGTGGATGCGGTGGTTCAGCCCGTACTCGGCGCGGAAGAACTCGCGCGACAGCCGCTCCTTCTCGTCGACGGACGCGTCCCCCACCGACAGCGCCACCGCGCGGACGTCTCCGCCCGCGCAGAAGGCTCGGCCGCCAGCACCCCGGATGACCACGGCCTGGATGGACGGGTCCGCCGCCCAGGCGTCGAGCGCCGGGTGCAGCTTGCGGCACATGCCCAGGGTCAGCGCGTTCAGGGCCTTGGGCCGGTTCAGGGTCACCACGCCTACCGCACCACGCGTCTCGAGCAGAAGGTCGTCCGTCATGGCGCCGGGGATATCAGGCGAGCAGCCCCTTGGGTGGATTCATTGGCCCACCGCGGGGACAGACGCGCTATGGGGAACGCATGACCTCCGCACTGGTGCCCCTGCGTGCCGTCGTCTTCGACATGGACGGCACCCTCGTCGACAACATGCAGTTCCACAACGAGGCCTGGGTCTCGTTCGCCCAGAAGCTGGGCCTGCCGCTGACCGCGAACGACTTCCAGAGCCGCTTCGCCGGCAGGAAGAACGAGGAGATCATCCCCGAGCTGCTCGGCCGCCCGGTGGCCCCGGATGAAGTGGAGCGCATCGCCGAGGAGAAGGAGAACCACTACCGAACCCTGTACCGGCCGCACCTGAAGCTGCACCGGGGCGCGGCGGCCTTCATCCAGCGTTTGAAGGAGGCCCACGTCCCGGCGGCCATCGCCACCGCGGCGCCCCAGGGCAACCGCGAGCTGGTGCTGGACGGACTCGGCCTCCGTCCCCTCTTCGCGAGCATCGTCGGTGCCGAACAGGTGACGCGCGGCAAGCCCGCCCCGGACATCTTCCTGGCCGCCGCCAAGGCGCTGGGCGTGGCCCCCACCGAGTGCCTCGCCTTCGAGGACGCCGTCCTGGGCATCATGTCCGCCCGCGAAGCCGGCATGACGGTGGTGGGATTGACCACCGCCGCGCCGGAAGCCGACCTCCGCAAGGCCGGCGCGCACTGGGTGGTCCAGGACTTCACCCAGCTGCCCCCTGCGCTGGAGCAGCGCCTCTTCAGCGCCCAGGCCCGCTGATCCGCCCTCCGCGGGCGCGCCGTGGTGAAAAGGGCGCCAGCGGCGAGCACGTTGTGTAGTGTTGCCCGCCTCATGGCGACGTCCTCTGCCAAGCTCAAGCTTCCCGCCGGGCCGTCCCGGCATGTCTACGACGTCATCGTGCTCGGCAGTCAGCTGGGCGGTGCGCTCGCGGCGGCCCTCCTGGCGAAGCGCAACCACCGCGTCCTGCTGGTGGAGCACGACGGCATGGGGCCCGGTTACGAGCACGGCGGCTATGTGCTCCCCTATGCCCCCTTCGTCGCTCCGCCGCTCAAGGCCATGCCCGCGGTGGAGGAGGCCCTCACGGAGCTGGGCCTCAACGCCAACGTCCAGCGCACGCTGCGGCCCCACGCGCCGGAGCTGCAGCTCCTCATGCCTCGCAGCCGCCTGGACCTCCATGGCGATGCCGCCCGCCGCAAGGCCGAGGTGACGCGCGAGCTGGGCGAGGAAGGCGAATCCCTCTTGGGCGCCCTGGCCGGGGCCGCCGCGCAGCACGAAGCCAGTGATGCCTTTTTCAAGGCGGGCCCCGCCCTGCCACCGGACGGCTTCTTCGAGGGCTGGGGCCTGAAGAAGCTCATCCGGGCCCATCCTGGCCTGGAGACGCCGCCCCGGCTCACGGGAGACAGCGCTTCGGTGTCCCTCGTGCGGGGGCTGCTGCCCTTCGTCACCCACCTGGACCGTCCCGAGGCGCCCCTGGCGCTGACTCGGGCCATGTCCCAGGTGCTGTCGGCGCCGTCCTACTTCCCCGGGGGCCATGAGGGCCTGCGCGAGCTGCTCGCCCGCCGCGTGGCGGAGCTGGGCGGAGACGTGCTCGGGCGCGACAACCCGACGGGCTTCATCGTGGAGGAGCTGGCCTTCGACGGCAGCAAGTTCGCGGGCATGAAGCTGATGCGCTCGGACACCATGTACCGCGCGTCCTGCCTGGTGGCGGCCACGGACGCGGGCGCGCTGCGGCGGCTGGTGACGGACAAGAAGCACCACCGCGGCCTGCTGGAGCACCTGGACCAGTCCAACACCAAGGCCCTGCTCTTCACCGTGAACTGGGTGGTGCCGGAGTCGGCGCTGCCCCGCGGCCTGGGCGAACTGGCCCTGCTGGACACGGGGGACGCGGAGCTGGGGCCCGTGCTGATCCAGGTCCACCCCGCGCGCGCAGCCCCGGCGCACGGCGGCAAGGAGGCCAAGGCGACGGAAGGGCTGCGCGTGGTGTGCGCGGGTGCCTTCGTCCCCGCCTCGGCGCGGGACCTGGGCGAGGAGCACCTCCAGGGCCTGGCGACGCGCATCGACGAGCACCTGGACGCGCTGATGCCCTTCACCGCCCAGCACCGCGTGCTGCGCTCGGCCCCCTACCTGGACGCCGGCGGAGTCCGTGGCAGCCGGCTGATGCCGCACCCCTTGTTCAGCTTCGAGTCGGAAGCGGTCCTGGGCGTCACGGGTTTGACTCAGCGCACGCCGGCCAAGAACATCTTGCTCGCCAACCGCGAAGTCCTCCCCGGGTTGGGGTTGGAAGGCGAGCTGCTCGCGGGCATCCGGGCCGCACGGCTGGTGCAGGATATGTTGAAGAAGAAGGATCCGCTCAAGGGCTGATCCTGGATCTAAGGCTGGATTTCCAGGCCGTTATCTGGCAGGTTCCGCCGCTCTTTTAATCGGCAGGCGTCCAACGCCCCAGTTTTCAAGGAGTTAGAGGTCATGGCGTGGAAGTGTGACTTGTGTGGCAAGCGTCCGCTGGTGGGTAACAACGTCAGCCACGCGAACAACAAGACCAAGAAGCGGACCCTGCCGAATCTCCAGAAGATCCGGGCCAGCGTTCAGGGCAGCACCCAGCGCGTTCTCGCGTGCACCCGCTGCATCAAGGCGGGCAAGGTGACGAAGGCCGCTTGAGGTCCTCTCGCTCGAGGGAGGGCATGACGCGCGTCTCACCACCGCGACTGCCCCCCACGAGCGGTTTCATTCCGTGTGGACGCCGCATCCCTGCTTGGTTTTCGAGCAGCGCGGTGGTTCGCCGGTGGCATGACGTATTGACCGCCATTCGTGCGGTTCGTGCCGTATTCCTCTTCAAGGAAGCGGTGTGAGCCGTCGCGGATGCTTTGCGGGCGCGCATCCTGGCGAGCCTGCCTCGAGCCCGTGGCCTCACCCCCAGCGCTGAACCTCGCGGACCTGGGGTGAATGTCTCGCCGTCAACTGGCGCGAGGTGTCCAGTCGTTCTAGGTAAGCTGACACCGTGAGCAGCGTCAATCTGATGGCCCGTGAAGTGGCCGCGAAAATCGTTTTCTACGGACCGGGCCTTTCCGGGAAGACGACCTCGCTGAGGAAGATCTACGAGACTGTCCGCCCCGCACACCGCGGCGAGATGATGTCCATCGCCACGGAGGGGGACCGGACGCTCTTCTTCGACTTCCTTCCCGTGAAGGTGGAGCGCGTGGGCGACTGCTCCGTGCGACTGGCGCTCTACACCGTGCCGGGCCAGGTCTTCTACAACGCCACCCGCAAGCTGGTGCTCCAGGGCGCCGACGGCGTGGTCTTCGTGGCAGACTCGCAGCCGGAGGCCATGGACGCCAACCGCGAGTCCCTGGCCAACCTGGAGGAGAACCTCTTCGAGCACGGCATCCGCCTGGACCGCTTCCCCCTGGTGATGCAGTGGAACAAGCGGGACCTGGACGGCGTGCTGCCGGTGGAGGTGCTCCGCAAGGAGCTCAACCCCCGAGGCGTCCCGGAGCTGGAGACGTCCGCCGCCAATGGCCGCGGGGTGCTCGACACGCTCAAGGCCATCACCCGGCTGGTCATCAAGGACCTGCGCGCCAAGCGCATCGTCCCGCCGCCCCGCCCCACCGCGAGCGCACAGCCCGCGGGCCTGGAGGCCCAGCTCACCCAGCACCTGCAGCACCGGCAGCAGCCCGGCGCCGCCGCGTCCCAGCCGGCGCAGGGTGGCGGCCCGGTGCCTCGCGTGGCCCCGGTGGCCGTCATGCCGCCTCCGCGCGTGGAGCCGACGCCCATCCCCGCGCCCCAGCCCGGACCGAAGCTGCTGGGCGCCGCCAGCGCCCTGGCGCCGGGCGACATGTTCGACCATGCCCGCGCCGCCGAGGCCGCGTTCATGACGGGGGACTACGCCACCTGCGTCACCGCCTGCACCGACGCCATCCGACGCGCGCTGGCCTTCGCGGGCGAGGGCTCCCTGGGACAGCAGGCCTTCCTGCTCCGCGTGGACGGCGCCGACCTGCTCCGGCTCCAGGGGCTGGCCACGCAGCAGCACCTGCGCGTGGATGACGCCGCCTTCTCCCTGTACGTGATGATGCAGGTCTTCATCCGCCTCAACGCGGTGGGCCTGCCCAACGGGGAGTAGCCTCCGCCCCGCTCAGCGCGGGAAGACGAGCTGCAGCAGCCCCATGCGCTGCAGCTTCGCCAGCGTCTTCAGCGTCTCCAGCTCTCGCGCAGGACTGGCCAGCACCAGCGTAGACACGTCCCAGGTGCCATTCACCAGCCCGGCAATCTGCCGCTCCTCGGGCTTGAGCAGCGCCTGCCCCTGCGGGTCGTGAATCATGAGGGGCACCATCAGGGGCGGCATGTCCGAGTAGAGCGCCGCCACGTGCTCGCGCTGCACCAGCCGGGCGAATTCGCGCACGCGCCGGTCCGCCGGGTCGCTGGCCAACAAGGACGCACAGACGATGCCCGCGGCGTCGTACTGGCCCTCGCGCATCAGCACCGCGCCCTTCTCCAGCATCTCCGCCACCGGATCCGCCTCCACCTGCGGGGCCCCGTCCACCTCCACCAGCTTCGACCGCAGCAGTTCGTGCACGCGCCGGGTCACCGAGGAGCGGGACACGCCCATGGACAGGCGCAGCCGTCCCAGGTTCTGCGGCGACGTGCACAGCCCCAGGATGATCCGGTGCATCAGGGGCTGGCTCGGGCTCGGCGGCGCCAGCGCGCGCACGCTGAGCGCGTCGATGGGCAGCGCCTTGTCCACGTCGGGCTGCTCATCCACCCACCGGAGCGACTCGAAGAGCAGTTCGCGGATGCCCATGTCGGACGGCACCCAGTCCTCACCGGAGCGGTCCGCGTCCTCCGTCCAGTGGAAGGTGCCGCGGCCGGCGATGGTCAGGTCCGTCATCGCGGCGAACAGCTCCTCGCGGCCCAGGTCCCGAATCCACCGCGCCTGGATGCCGTGGATGTCGAACGCGGCGTCCACGTCCGGCGTGCGCGCCAGCTCGTCGAAGCCAGCCAGCACCTTCGTCCCCGACGCCAGCTTGGACAGCGTGAGCAGCCGCGCCACGCGTCCGCGCAGTCCTTCGGCCGCGGTGGCACCCACCTGGCCAGAGAGAAGGAAGAGCTTGCGCTCGCCGGCCTCCCAGGAGAGCTGGAGCGTCCCCGTCTTGCGGGAGCTGTCCAGCCATTGAAGGAACTCGGGAAGCGGATAACTGAAGAGGTCGCCGTGGAGGGCCATGCGTGTCGGATTCGAGGATACAGTCCCCAGCCGTGCGCGTCGCGCTCCTGTTCATCGATGGTGTGGGGATTGGCCGGAAGGACCCGGCCGTGAATCCGCTCGCCCACCGGGAACACCTGCTATCCCACTTCGAGGACGCCCCCAGCCCGCCCCTCCCCTATGG
>NZ_VHLC01000035.1:0-76584 GCF_006547355.1 Myxococcus sp. AB036A
CCCTGGTTCCAGCCCCGGGCGGCTGGGACGCGCCGACGCGCCGCGACGACGACGCCGAGGACGACTCCCGCACGGGCCAGGAGACGGAGGGCACGACCTCCGTCAATGAACAGGCCCTTCCTGGCAGAGCCCACTCCCGCGCCACGGACCCCGTGCCACGGGTGGCCGTGGAGTTCCTGGGTGGCGCCGGTGGCGGCATCATCGCGGGCTCCCTGGGCCTCCTCACGGGCTTCTTCGTGGGTGCGTCCACGGTGGGCTGCGACGAGTGCAGCATCGTCGCGGGCGTCGGTGGATTGACGGGGGTCGTGGTGGGAATCCCGGCCGGGACCTGGCTGGGTGGAAAGCTCATGGGCGGCCGGGGCACCTTCCTCGCTACCGCGGGCGGCAGCCTCATCGGCTGGGGCGGCGCGCTGATCGGCTCCGCCCTGCTGGGCATCGGAGACAACGAACCCGGCGGCGCGGTGTTCCTGCTGCTGCTCCCCGTGGTGGGCGCCGTGGCGGGCTATGAGCTGTCATCGCCGGGGGAGGAACGCCCCGCGCTCACGCGCAAGGCCCCGAGCACGTTCCAGGTGGTCCCCGTCGCCGGGATGGGCGAACGCGGGCCTCGCCTGGGCCTCGCCGGGAGCTTCTGAGGCGAAGCACCCCAGGGCAGCTGCGCACCTCGGGAGCTCGCTGTTCGGAAATGTCGGGACTTTTCGCCGCGCCAAAGTCCCGACATTTCCGAACAGCGCCCCATGGAACTCGCCCCAGACCCGCGAAGCAGTCCTCCTGAGGCGCGCCGTCCGTTCAGCGCGAAACCCATCAGGGAGGCGATGGCATCCGTGCCCGCGCCGTGCTCTCACTCCGAGCACCAGCGCCCATGCACTCCCATCCGAACCGCCCCATCCTGCTGACGCTCCTGCTGCCCGCCCTCGCGCTCGCCCAGCCAATGGATGACGCGCCGCGGATGCCAGAGCCCGTGACGACCACGCAGCAGCGGCCCGCGGTGGGCCGTCCGTCACCGGCATCCAGGCCGCCGGCCTCTCCCCAGATGTATCCGTCCCAGGATGCACCGTTCCCGCTGGGCGCGCGCCTGGTGGGCGAAACGGTGGGCGGCGCGCTGATTGGCGCCTCTGGCCTCGCGGTGACCTTCCTCGGAGGCGTCCTCGTGTCGGACCAGGTGTCCTGCGGCTACAGCGAGTGCCGGTCCGGGAGGAACCTCAGCCTCATCAGCGCTTCGATTGGAATGGGGCTCGGCGCGGCGTCAGGCGTGTACCTTGGAGGCTCGCTGATGGATGCACGCGGCGGATTCCTGCCCACGCTGCTGAGCGGACTGGTGGGAACGGCCGCGCCATTGGCCGTCGTGGCGCTGTCGGACGAAGCGTCCTGGGCGGTCCTCACCGCCACCTTCGCCGTGCCCGTGGCGACGTCCATCCTCGCGTTCGAGCTGTCCCATGGCGCCTACGAGCGGCGACGCCAGCAGGAGCGCCCCGTGGTGCTGGTGCCCACGGTGAGCCTGGCCCCGGGGGGCGGGGCGATGGGGCTCGCCGGCCGCTTCTAGGCGCGGAAGTACTGGAGCGACTCCTCACGCACGAGGCCTTCCTCCACCAGCTTCTCCAGGGTGGCCAGCGCGCTGCGCTCCGCGAGGGGATGCAGCAGCGGCGGCGTGTCCGCGTAGGCCAGGGACACCACCTGCGCCAGCGTGGCGCCGTTGGGTGGCACGGACTGAAGGATGAGTGCCTCCCGCGCCGCCCGGTGGTCCAGGTACTCCTGGAGCTTCGCGGGCCCGTCCGGAATCGGTGAGCCGTGCGCCGGGTACAGCGTGCTCACGGGCCAGTCCCGCAGCCGCGCGAGCTGCGTCAGGTAGTCCCGCATGTGCCCCTCCGGCGGGTCGATGACGATGGTCCCCACACCGGCCACCATGTCCCCCACCACCGCCGAGCGGCTGCGCTCGTCCACGAGACACACGTGCCCCTGTGCATGCCCCGGCGTGTGCAGCACGCGCCAGCGCTGCGGCACCTCGCCCGCCAGCTCCAGCACGTCACCGTCCTCCAGCAGCCGCTCCACGGGGAAGTCCAGGCGGTCCGCCGTACGCGCGTGGCACCACAGCGGGATGCCCAAGCGTTCCTTCACCGCGCGCGCGCCGCCCACATGGTCACCGTGATGGTGGGTGAGCACCACCGCCACGGGCCGCAGCCCCTCCGCCTTCAGACCCGACACCAGTGACAGCAGCTTCGCGTACTGCTTCACGTCCGCGGCGCCCGGGTCCACGATGAGCAGCTCGCCGTTGCCCAGCACATACGCGTTGGTATGCGCGGCCGGCGGCAACGTGGGCGTCTCCAGCGCCACCACGCGCACGCCCTGCTGGAATTCGATGCGCTGCGAGACGTAACCCGGGCAGAACGGAGGCGACGCCAGGCGCGCCAGGACGTCGGACGCATCCGTGAAGGAGCCCAGCACCTGGAAGGCATGCACCGCGGGCGGGTGCAGCAGCGCCGTGCCATCTCCCCACCGCGCCAGGGCATCAGCGGGCGTCACCCAGGCGCCCTCCGCGAGCTCGCCGGGCCACCACTCCGCGCGCGCGTGGGCGGGCATCTCCACCAGGTAGAAGCGCGTATCGAAGCGCACGGGCAGCGCCGGCGGCGTCACCCACCGGCCCGCGGCCCGGAAGTCATCCGCGTGCAGCGACAACCCCTCCGCCTTCAACAGAGCGCCCCACCCCAGCGTCCCGTCCAGGAGCGCCTTGCGCAGCGACGCCACCTTCGCGGCGGATAGCGCCTCGGCGCCGTGGGCCACCAGCACGCCTGTCTCCTCGAAGAGCTCGCGCGCCGCGGCCGAGCGCAGCGCCGCCTCCTCTCCGCTGGCGCCCGCCACTGGCACGTCCGCGTCGGCCGCGTCCAGCTTGCCGCCGGGAAAGGCATAGAAGCCGCCCGCGAAGCGAAGCGCCTTGCCGCGCTTCACCCAGAAGACCTCCACGCCCTCCCCCGCGCGCCGGTACAGCAGCGCCACGGAAGAAGGGCGGGCCTCCACCGGACTGTGGGGCAGCAGGTCCAGGCCCAGGCCCAGACTGGGAAGACGCTCGCTCATGACTCCACCGCCTGGCCGAGTACCCGGCCCATCAACGCATGTGCCTTGTCCGCCTGGTCTGGCCGGACGTACAGCCGGACGAGCCGCACCGCTCCACTGTAGCGTTGATACAGCGGCGTGTAGCGCGCCACCTCGGTCAGCCGGCCGGTGGAGGCGTCGATGATGTACAGGCTCGGCCCTCGGCCAGATGGCCCGGAGGTGTACTTGCTGAGCACGTTCTGGGACTCGACGACGTAGTGGTCGAACTTGTGGGACACCAGCGCGCTGCGTAGCACGTCCAGGTCGTAGCCCGTGTCCCGCTCCGTGAACTGCGCCAGCAGCTTGTAGCCCTGCCGCTGGCTGATGCGCTGGGCCCACGGATTCTTGGAGCGGCGCAGCGTGTACCAGAGCGCCGAATCATCACAGAGCAGGAACTCTTCCGGATCCGAAGGAATCTCGAACTCGCCGGGCGACTCCTCGTAGTAGCGCCGCAGCATGTAGTCGAAGTTCACGGAGGTGTGGTGCAGGTACACCGACACGAACATGTGGTAGCGGCTGAGGAGGAAGTCCTCGAAGGCGAAGGCCGCCGCCCGGCTGAGGGCGAGGTAGGCCCGCCCGTCCTTCATCGCGGGATTGAGGTTGCTGACAATCCAATCCATGTCGTACCGGCCATAGTTGACGCCTGTGTAGAAGGAGTCGCGCAGCAGGTAGTCCATGCGGTCCGCGTCCAGCTCGCCGGAGACGATGGCGCGTAGCAGCGGCGTCCAGTCCACGCCCTGGTGCGTGAAGCCCGGGTCCTTCGGTGGCTTCGCGCCCGACACCAGCGCCACCGCCGCCATGGGCGTAATCCCCATGCCGCCGAAGTGCTTCTCGATGATGGGCGTCAGCGAGCTGTCGAGGAGGATTTTCGCCGTGTAGTCCTCGTGCGTGGCCAGCTCACCCTCCGCGGTGCCGTCCAGCCAGGATGGCAGGCGCAGGAGCGAGCGCTTCGGGGCGATGCGCTCCGAGGCATGCGACAGCGGCATGTGCCCCAGGTCATGGCAGAGGACCGCCAGACGCACCGCCGCGCAGAAGCGCTCCCGCACGTCCTCCGGCAGCGACGAGCGGGCGGCCACCGCGCCGAACACGCGCGAGGCGACATGCATGGCGCCCAGGGAATGGATGTGGCGCGTGTGCGTGGCCCCGGGAAAGGCCAGGTCCCCGAAGCCAAGCTGTCGGACATACCGCAGCCGCTGGTAGTGCCGGCTGTCGATGACGGCCTTCTCGGGGTCGCTGACCGAGATGGTGCCGTGGATGGGGTCACGGATGCGCATGATTCCCTTTCCATACTCCTGGATACCCCCTCGGGAGGCATCAAACGTACCGCGAACCTTTCCGGGGGGCAGCCGGCCTCACGTGCGGACTGTGATGGAGGCAGGGGACGTGGTAACCCTTCCGCACCACCGAATGCACATCATCCTGCTGCACAACCGCGACCACGACCTCCTCGAGGACGACCCTGGGCGGGAGGCCCGGGAGGATGTGGTCCGTGTCGTCTCCGCCATGGCGGATGCCCTCAACCGGGGCGACACCCTGGCCGAACCGCTCGCCATCGAAGGTGACCGGCTCGACTTCATGGACACCCTGCGCCGGTGCCAGCCGGACCTGGTCGTCAACCTCTGCGAGTCGTTGGCGGCCGACAGCCGGGGCGAGATGGCCATCCCCTGCCTGCTGGACGCGCTGGGGCTGGCCTACACGGGCTCGAGCGCGCTGTCCCTGGGGCTGGCGCTGCACAAGCCCAAGGCGAAGGAAGTCCTCACCGCGCGCGGCGTGTCCACGCCGCCCTTCCACGTGGTGGAGCGCCTGGAGGATGCATTGGCGGTGGACCTGCCCTGGCCGCTCATCGTCAAGCCCGCGCGGGAAGACGCCAGCATGGGCGTGACGTCGGAATCCGTGGTGCACGAGCGCGCCGCGCTGGTCCGCGCCTGTGACGCGGTGCTCCGTGAGTTTCATCAGCCGGCCCTGGTGGAGCAGTTCATCCCTGGGCGGGAAATCTATGTGCCGCTGCTCGGCAACCGGCCGCGCCAGGCGCTGCCCCTGACGGAAATCGTCTTCGGCCGTACGTTCGAGGACAGACCCAACATCGTCTCCTACAACGCCAAGTGGGAGGCGGCGTCGGCGGAGTACCGGGACACCACCAGCGGATTGTGCCGGCTGGACGCGAACCTGGAGTCCCGTTGCGTGCAGGTCGCGCTGGAAGCCTTTGCAGCACTGGACTGTCAGGACTATGGACGGGTCGACCTTCGGGTATCCCCAGAGGGCGTGCCCTACGTCATCGACATCAACCCCAACTGCGACCTTCATCCGAGCGCGGGGTTCGCCAAGGCCGCCCTGGCCGCCGGAATGGACTATCCGGCCCTGGCGTCCCGGCTCGTGGAGGTCGCGCTCGAGAGAGCACATGGACATCCGTCCCATCGAAGAAAAGGATCGGGCGCCAATCGCCGCCCTGATTCGAAAGATCGAAACCTTCTCGCCGCAGGAGGTTGAGGTCGCCATCGAGCTGGCGAACACCACGCTCACGCCGGGCAACACGGACTACGCCATCATCGTCGCGGACCGCGACGGCGAGCTCGTGGGCTACATCTGCTACGGCCCCACGCCGATGACGGAGGACACCTACGACCTGTACTGGATTGCGTCCGCACCGGAAGTTCGCGGTCAAGGCGTAGGCGCGGCGCTGGTGTCCGCCATGGAGGGCGACCTGCGCCGCCGCAACGGACGCCTCATCCGCGTGGAGACGAGCGCCACCGAGGCCTACGGCCCCACGCGCGGCTTCTACGCCTCCATGAAGTACGGCGAGGAGGCCCGCATCCGGGACTTCTACAAGGTGGGGGACGACCTCATCATCCTCACCAAGCGGCTGTAATCCCCACGCCGCGAGGCCGGGCGGGTGAAGACAACGGCCCCTTCACTCGTTAGAAGGGGCACGATGACTCGCACGCACCGACCGACCTTGCTGGCCCTCGTGCCCCTGTGTGCCCTGCTGGTGGGCGCACCGTCCGCGCTCGCGAGGGCGCCCGCCCCGGCGGCCAAGGCCACTGCCACACTGGCTCCCGTCTCCGACGTGGTGAAGGCCGCCCGGCCCAAGGGCGGCGAGTACTTCGGCCTGTACCTCATGGACAAGAAGGTCGGCTGGCTCTTCACCGACCTGGAAGTCCTGCCGGGCCAGCCCGCGCGGGTGAAGACGACCAACCAGCTCGTCTTCAAGGCCATGGTGGGCTCGCGCGTGTCGGAGCGCATGCATGACGAGGAGCGCATCTACGAGGCGAAGCCCGGTGGGCGCCTGCTGTCCTTCGTCGTGAAGCAGACCGGTGACGGCGGCACGCAGACGCTGGTGGGCACGGCCACCTCGGACGGCTTCCAGGTGGTGCGCAAGCGCCCGGGCCGCCCCGACGAGACGCTGCCCAAGCGGCCTCCGACGAAGGAGCGGGTGGAGGACGCCGACCCGCCGCGCGTGGCGCTGCTGCGCAAGGCGAAGGTGACGGGCTTCTCGTTGGATGGAATGGACCTGGAGTCCTACGGTCTCTCCACCACCGTGGAGCCCGAGGAGCAGCGGACCATCAACGGCGTGCAGGTGAAGCTGGGCAAGGCCATCACCGTGTCGGAGAAGGAGAAGGTCCCCGTCGTTTCGTACATCACCCAGCGCGGGGAGATGGTGCTGGTGGACTACGGCACGACGATGCAGGCCCGGAAGGAGACGGAGGCCGTCGCGAAGCGGCTGGACCTGGTGGAAGTCTTCGGCCTCACCCGCGTGGTGCTGCCCAAGCCGCTGCCCGAGTCCGCGCGCACCGTGCCCGGCCACGTCACGCTGGTGGTGCAGGGCCTGCCCGCGAAGTTCCAGGAGCAGACGTACCGCCAGCAGTTCAAGCCGCAGCCGGACGGCAGCGTGGAGGTGACGCTGTCCGCCGTCGCGCCCAAGACGCGCAAGCCCCTGCCGCTGAAGGACCCGGAGGGCGGGGAGAACCTCAAGTCCACGCTCATGGTGGAGAGCGACGCGCCGGCCATCCGCGAGCTGGCGAAGCAGCTCGTGGGGACGGAGAAGGACGCGTACCGCATCGCCCAGAAGGTGAACACCTGGGTGTACACCAACCTGGAGAAGGACTACGGCGCCAGCGCGGACCGGGCCACGGACGTGCTGAGCCAGAAGAAGGGCGACTGCACGGAGCACTCGCTCCTGTCCGTGGCGCTGCTGCGCGCGGCGGGCGTGCCCGCCCGCCGCGTGGACGGCGTCATCTACATGGTGAACCAGGACGGCGTGCCCGCCCTCTACTGGCACGAATGGGTGGAGGCCTTCGTGGGCGAGTGGACCCAGTTGGACCCCACCTTCAACCAGGTGGTGGCGGACGCCACGCACTTCGCCTTCGGCAAGGAAGGCAACGCCGAAATCACGCCGCTCATCGGCGCGCTGAAGGTGACGGCCGTCAAGTGACGCAGGCCGTGCCGGCCCCTGCTCAGGGGCCGGTGAGCGCCGCCAACCGCTGGGCCAACACGTCCGGCTCGGTGACGGGCAGCTCGCAGACGAAGCCCCGGCACAGGTAGGCGGCGGCCCGTCCCTTCACGGGCTCACGTCCTTCGAAAGTCCCTTGCAGCAACGCGGGCACGGGCTGCCCTGGCGCCTTCCAGGCCAGCGCCACCGTGGGCGCGAAGGCACGGTCCATGGCGGCCCGCAGCGGCGCCACGTCGTCGGGCGCGCCCGCGACGGTGACGGACGCCGCGCCCTCCAGCAGCGCATCCGCCGCCAGGCCCAGGTAGCCGTAGCCCATGGTGTTTCGCACGAGCCCGTCGTGCATCCGCGCCACGTAGCGCTCCGGCAACTCCAGGTGCCGCTTGTCACCCGTGAGCGCCGCCAGCTCCACCTGCGCCTCCGTCAGCGTGGAGGCGCCGGACGGGAAGGCGTTGTCGAAGAGGCCATACGTCGCCACCACCAGGTCCTTCTGTCCCCGGGGCGCGGTGAGGTACGCCGCCTTCTCCGCGTCCCAGAAGAGGTCCACGGCCTGGCGCACCAACGCGTCCGCCGCCTCCAGGTACTTCACGTCGAAGGTGGCCTGGTAGAGCGCGGTGAGGCCCGAGGCCAGGTCACCGTAGTCCTCCAGGAAGCCGTCGATGCGCACCTGTCCCTCCTGGTACGAGCGCGCCAGCCGCGTCCCGTCCCACGCCTTTTCCAGCACGAAGTCCGCGGCGTCCGCCGCCCACTTCGCCCACTCCGGCCGGCCGAAGACACGCGATGCCAACGCGAGCCCGCGAATCATGAGCCCGTTCCATCCCGACAGCAGCTTGTCGTCCCGGCCCGGCTTCACCCGCCGCTCCCGCGCGTCGAAGAGCGTCTGCTTCGCCGCGGCCAGCTCGCGCTCCACGGCGTCTTCGGAGACGCCGCGCTCCCGCGCCAGCTCCGACACGGGCACCACCACCTCCAGCACCGTCGCGCCATGCTCGAAGTTGCCGCCGGGCTTGATTCCGAAGTGACGCAGCACCAGCTCCGCCTGCGCTTCCGGCAAGGCCGCGCGGACCTCCTCTGGGCGCCAGACGAAGAACTTCCCCTCCTCGCCCTCGCTGTCCGCGTCCTGCGCCGCGTAGAAGCCGCCGCCCGCGTCGGTCATCTCGCGGCGCACGTAGGCCACCGTCTCCTCCACCACCTTGCGCCACAGCGGGCGCGGCTCCACCTGCTGCGCCTGCGCGTAGAGGTGCAGGAGCTGCGCGTTGTCGTAGAGCATCTTCTCGAAGTGGGGCACCAGCCAGCGCGCGTCCACCGAGTACCGGTGGAAGCCGCCTCCCAACTGGTCATAGATGCCGCCCAGGGCCATGCGCTCCAACGTCAGGAACACCGCGTCCTTCAACGGCGCGCCCCCGCCTCTTCGCCACGCGCGCAGCATCAGCGCGAAGTTCATCGGGTTGGGGAACTTGGGCGCGCCGCCGAAGCCCCCGTGGACCGCGTCCACCTGCTTCGCCATGCGCTGGCCCATGCCCACCACGTCCGCCGCCGTCAGCACCGCGGGCGCGGCCTCCAGCCCGTAGGTGGCCAGCTCTCCGAGCCCCTCCTCGAACTGGGCCGACTGCCGCTGCACCTCGTCCTGCTTGTTCTCCCACGCGTCCCGCAGCGCCATCAGCAACCGGGGGAAGCCCGGGCGGCCATAGCGGTCCTGCGGCGGGAAATAGGTGCCGCCGTAGAAGGGCTTCAGGTCTGGCGTGAGGAACACCGTGAGCGGCCAGCCGCCGCCCTGTCCCATGAGCTGCACCACGCCTTGATAAATCTGGTCCAGGTCTGGCCGCTCCTCGCGGTCCACCTTGATGTTGATGAAGCCCTCGTTCATCAGCCGGGCCGTCTCGGGTGACTCGAACGACTCGTGCGCCATGACGTGGCACCAGTGACAGGCGGAGTAGCCCACGGACAGCAGGATGGGCTTGTTCTCCGCCTTCGCCTTCGCGAGCGCCTCTTCCCCCCAGGGGAACCAGTCCACGGGGTTGTGTGCGTGTTGGCGCAGATACGGAGAGGGTTCCCGGGCCAGACGGTTGGAAGTGTCAGCTGACGGAGGGGGCGTGGCCATCGGGACTCCAGGAAGAGGAATGCCTGTCGAGATACGAACCCGCGCGAGGGCGGGCAAGCCGAAAGCACTGGAGGGATGGTGGTCAACAGAGGGGCGGACGGAGTAGGTCGCCGCCGTGTCTCCGCCGTCTCCCGCCTCGACGGGCCTCAGTCTGAAGACCTGCGTGGCGCTGCTCGGCGTGGCGATGGCGGCGCGGCTCGCCCTGGTGCTGGGCACGGACGTCTACTTCGACACCGCCTATTACTGGCAATGGGCCCGCCAGCTCGACTGGGGCTATTTCGACCATCCACCGTTGGTGGCCTGGCACATCGCCCTGCTGGGCATCGAGGGCACGGCGATGCTGTGCGGCGTGGGGACGGTGGCCGCGGTGTGGCGGCTGGCGCGCGACGTCCATGGCGACGCGGCGACGGCCTGGCGGGCGGCGGCGCTGTGGAGCGTCGTCCCCGCGGGCGCGGTGGCCGGCGTGTGGCCCACGCCCGACTCGCCCCTGCTCCTGTTCTGGACGCTGGCCCTGTGGGCCCTGTGGCGGGAGCGATGGGTCCTGGCGGGACTGGCCGGAGGGTGCGCCCTGCTGTCGAAGTACCCGGCCGTGCTGCTGGGCGTGGCGTTCCTCATCGCCACGGTGCGAGCGCGGCGCATGCCCTGGGGCGCGTGGCGCACGGCGACGCTGGCGGGCGCCTTCTTCGCGCCGGTGGTGTTCTGGAACGCGGGCCATGACTGGGTGGGCTTCGCCTTCCAGCTCAGCCATGGCCTGGGCCGCGACTGGCGCAGCGGTTGGAGCACCTTCGGCGAGTTCCTCGCGGGTCAGCTCGCCCTCGGAGGCCCCGTGCTCTTTCCCCTCGCGCTGGTGTACGGCGTGCGCGGTCCGCGCGAGCACTTCCTGCTGCGCATGGCGGCCTGCGTCCCCCTGCTCTTCTTCGGCTACGCGTCGCTGCGCACCCGAGGCGAGGCCAACTGGCCGTCCGCGGCGTACCTCGCGGCCTGCGTGGGCGTGGCGGGCATGCGGCCCGTCTGGCAGCGCGCGGCGGCGTTCAGCGGGCTGGCGGTGGTGCTGGTGGTGGGCTCGCACCTGCTCTTCCCCGTGCTCCACTTCCGCCGGGACAGGACGCTGTGGCGGACGCACGGCTGGAGCGTGCTGCGCGAGCTGGCCACGCCGCAGCGGTTGTTCCCGGAGCTGACGCCCGACAACGTGGCCGCTGTCTACGCGCCCAACTACCAACTGGCGTCCCAGGTAGCCTACTACGCGCGGCGACTCACGAAGACGGGGGCACCGGCCCGCTTCAGCCAGTATGACCTCTGGGCCGACCCGGCCGTGATGCCCGGGCAGGACGTGCTGTGGGTGAGCGAAGGCGGAGCGCAGCCCCCCGAGGCGCTGACCTCTCGCTTCACCACGGTGGAAGGCCCCGTGGAGCTCTTCGGTGACTTTCGTGGGCGGCGGTTGCACACCTTCCAGGTGTGGCGGCTGCGAGCGCGCAAGCCCTGAGCGGCGACAACGGGCGCAGCGCCTCCACGTCTGGTGAACCGGCCTTGTTCACCGACGGGCAGTCTGGCCCCCTGCCTTTGACGGTGCCACGGGTGAGCCCTAGGTTTCCGGTTCCAGGTGCGGTGGAGGAGCCGATCTCCCAGGGGCCCGCGGACCTGCTTCCAGGAGGGGCTTCGCCGTGACGCACGCATTCCAGTCCCCTGCCGCGCCGGATGACGTGGCCCGGATGAACCGCTCCCGGCGGCTCGTGGTGGAGGCCCTGGGCTGCGGACTGCTCGTGGTCGCGCTGGAAGGCGCCCACCACGGCGCCGAGCACCTGGGCGTGAGCGCCACGGATGGACGCCTCTTCATGTCCCTGGCGGCGGGCGCGGTGCTGGCATGTCTGGCCTACGTGCTTCAACCGCTCACGGGGGCGCACTTCAATCCCGCGCTCACCTTCGCGGATGCGCTCGAAGACGGCACACCGTGGCGCGACGTGCCGCTGTACGTGCTGGCGCAGGTGGGCGGCGCCGTCGCGGGCCGGTGGGTGGCCCACGTCATGTGTCATGAGCCGGTGCTCGTCGGCGCGAGTGAGCCCACGGCCAGCCTGGCGCAGTTCGTCACGGAGCTGGTGTCCACCTTCGGCTTGCTCGTCATGGTGCGCGGCTGCGTGCGGAATCGCCCTACCGCGATTCCGCTGGTCGTCGCCGGCTATCTGGCCGCCACCGTCTGGTTCACCGACTCCCGGGCCCTGGCGAACCCAGCGCTCATCCTCGCCCGGGCGTTCAGCACCCGCCCCAGTGCCATGCACTCCATGGACGTGGAGTCCATCATCGCCGCGCAACTGCTGGGCGCCGCGCTCGCGGTGCTGCTCTTCCGCTGGTTGCAGCGGACGCCGCGAATGAAGCAGGCCCGCGTCTGGTCCATCGTCTTCGAATGCTCGCGGCCAGAGGTCGCGCAGCAGGCCGTGGGCATCTTCAACCACCTGGCCTCGCCCCAGCGCGCGCGGGCCACGACGCAATGGCGCGCTGGTGATGACACGGACCTGCCGCCGCTCATCGTCCGGCTGGTGCTCGCGGGAGAACCCTCCGAGCCATCACACCCTGACGGTGTCTCCTGGCAGTTGCGGGTCCCAGCCGACGCGGTGGCCACCGAGGAGCCCCGGCTCCGCACGGAGCTCCGAGCCCCCATCCGCCAACTCCTCCGAAACCGGGGCTGGCTGCGGCTCCATGCCGTCGGAGACGCGGCGCGGGAAGGCCCCAGTGGGCCGCGGCCCTAACCCAGCCGGCGGTGACGCGCCCGGAACAGCGCGTCGTACAGCCTCAGGAAGAGGTGCCCGCCCAACGCCAGGCCCTGCTCAATCTCGGCGGCCCCCGCGTCCGTCTCGTAGGGTGCATCCAACTGCCGGTAGAAGCCTTCCGCGTGCTCCTCGTCGAGGTCCGCGTGCGTGGGGTAGTGCACCACCTCGCCGTGCTGGAGCCAGCCCCGCGCGACGATGCCGCGGCCCAGGTCCAGGGAGATGCCACTGAACAGGTCCTCGATGATGCCGAACACGGCGAGCCCCGTGAGCGGCCCCTCGAACGCGGCGATGCCGGTGAGCGCGACGTTGAAGGCACGCACCTCTGGCCAGGTCACATGTCGCTCCACGCGAGCTGTCTCAACGCCCAGGCGCGAGAGGAGCAGGTGGAACGTGCGCTCGTGGCCGTGAGCCAACGTGCCGCGTCCGTGCTCGTCGAAGATGTTCTCCACCAGCGGCAGCCGCTGGTGGGGCTGAGGCAGCCGGCTGGCGAGCATCGCCATGGGCCTGGAGAAGTGCGCCACCGCGGAGGAGAACTGGAGCTGCGTTTCGACGAAGTCCTCCCGCGCGAAGGTGCCGTCTCTCAGCGCGCGCAGGTAGGGCGCATCCAATGCGTTCCACTCCGCCTTGAGCCCGGCGATGTGCTGACGCAGCTTCAGATTTCGGATGAGGGAAGGTGCACCCATGCTGGCGCTCTGACAGGAAAGGAGAGGTCGAGAGAATAGACGGTGCACACCGAATCAGGAGCGATGCCCGCCTCTCGCAGCCAGTGGACGTGGTCCTCCAGCCGCTCGTCGATGCTGAAGCAGGCGAGCGCCTCCTCCCCGAGCGCCGCCAGCTCCACACCGCAGGTACGAAGGTACTCGCCCCAGCCGTGCGTCCAGGCTTCGGGTGGCGCCGACAGGTGGACCAGGGGCCACGGGCGACCCGTGGACAACCGCTGAAGGTCCTTGGCCCCCGCCGTGGTGCACCACCCCGCCCCCTCCAGCGCCCTGGCGGGCGCGGGCCCCAGGCGGAGCCCTGCTTCCGTGGGGCGCGGGGGTGCACTCCGCGTCTCCAACGCCTGAAGCCGAGCGGGCGGCACGAAGTAGAGCGCGAGCTGGCTCGTGGGGCGCCCCATGCGCAGCGGATTCCACCCACGGGCGATGCGCATCACGTCGCCCCGGGCGCCGCGCATGGCCGCGCCGTAGAGGAAACGAATCCGGCGCAGCGGGGGGATGAGGAAGAGGTGCTTGAGTCCCTGAAGCAGGAGCTTCGTGGAGAGCCCGGAGCCCCGCGCGTGCTTCGCCAGCTTGAGGTCGCAGATGTAGAGCGCGTCCACCTTCCGCGTCCCGTGCCACACCGGACGCAAGACCCCCGTCACGGAGCCGAGCAAGTCGTCGCCACGGAGCGCCAGCAGGAAGTACGCCTCGCCCATGGAGGAGAAGAACGGGTGGTAGCCGGGCCCATGGTCGGTGAAGAAGTGGTCGGCCCCATCCGCGAGTGGATAGAGGATTTCACGCTCCAGCAGGCGCAGCCGCTCGACATAGGGCCCGAGCGAGTCGGGCCGGGCAACGATGAAGCGCACGTCACTCATGGGCTGTCTGGCACGCGGAAGCCGACCTCGATGCGCTCGTAGAACAGGCTCCTGTCCCTGGCAAGCAGCTCCGCGCCGAGCGCGTCATCGAACTCGAAGGCGGGCTGGAAGAAGCGGCGAAGGTCCCGGCGGTTGTTGAGCTGACGGATGAGGACGGCGCAACCGGGCCGCGCCTCACGCGCGAGCAACCCCGCCCACTCCGCCACCAGCGCGTCCTCCGACCAGTCGAAGATGTTGGAGAGCGAGATGACGTCGAAGCGGTCCAGGCGCGGCACATCCGGCAACGAGCCCTGGACGAGCGTCAGCGCCAGCGGGCCTTCGGCCCGGAGATACTCGGGGGCATCCTCACGCAAGTACCTGCCGAGCAGCACGTGCTGGAGGAAGGGATTTCGAGGCGCATCCTCGCGCTGGAGCCCGCGTTCGAAGACCGCCTGGAAATAGCCAGGATACGAGCCGGGCTCGGCATGCTGGGTCGCGGCGGGCCCGAACATGGTGTTCAGCAGCGGCGCCGCCAGGGCCAGCTCGAAGGCCACGGGCCAGTAGGGCGAAGCGAACCAGCGGGCACAGTCCTCCCGGCGTTGTGAGGCCGTGGTGGCTGGCGCGAAGAAGGCGGCGAGTTCGTGCGCGGGCGCGACGAACTCCTCGATGAACCGGCGGAGCGTGCGAAAGAGCCCCTCGAATTCGCCGCGCTGATTCAGGGCCGTGGTGTCCTCCTCTTCCACGCTGTAGCGCGCCAGCGGAAGGCGGCCGAGCCCCTCCGCCTTCTCCCGGACATGCGCGAGCTGACGCGGGTTGAAATCGAAGCCCACCAGCTCGAGCGCAGGATGGCGCCGCGCCAGGGTGAGGAGCGTGCAGCCTCCCGAGGCCACCGCGAGCACGGCCCGCGCCCGCGTGCGTTCGACGAGCGCCAACTCCAGCGCGGCGTCCTCCCGGACAACGGCGAACTTCAAGCGAAGGGGCGGCGTCGAAACCAGGCCAGGTTCCATGGCATGGTTCTACCCCGGAACTTCCCATGCCGCTCGCGACAGAATCCCTCACCCCTTCGCAGTTGCGTGAATTGGAGCAGGTCGATGCGCGGCACGTTCCGCGGCTCGCCGTGTTCCTCATGCTCTACCTGGGCGCGGCGGCGCTGTCCGTGGTGCTCGCGGCGCGGGACGCGGCCTGGACAGTCTGGCTCGCTCGCGCCCCGCTGTACCTCATCGCCGCGGCGTCGTTGCATGGCATCAGCCTGTTCACCCACGAGGCCGTCCACGGTGGCCTCGCGCGGCGGCCCTGGTTGAACCGGCTGGGTGGCATCGCCTGCGCGCTCCCGGTGTTGCAGAACTACGCGGCCTACAAGGTGCTGCACCTGAAGCACCATGCCGACCTGGGCGGAGGGAAGGACCCGGACCATTACGCCAACTACACGGGTCGGCGGTGGTTGGAGTTGTTGATGCATGTGGGCCGGCTGCTGCTCGGTTATCCCGCCTACATCACGATGATTCCCATCCTGGGGTGGCGACAGGGAACGGCCGCCGAGCGCCGATGGGTGCTGTTCGAAGTGGCGCTGGCCGTCGCGGGCCTGACGGCCGCGGTCATCTTCATCCCCGGACAGGTGCTGCTCCATGCCTGGGCGATTCCGATGCTCCTCCTCAACACCCTGGTCAACGTCCGGGGCATGAGTCAGCACACCTTCCTGCCAGAGAGCACGCACCCGGTCCGAGGCTCCCGGACCATCCTGTCGAACCCGGTGACGCGCTTCTTCATGTGCAACGAGAACTACCACCTGGAGCACCACCTGTATCCCCGCGTGCCCTGGTACAACCTGCCCGCGCTGCACCGGACGCTGCGCGCGGACCTCGTCGCGCAGGGAGCCCCCTTCATCCCGTCCTACTTCTCGTTCGTGCGCGGCGTCCTCTCCGGTTCGTTCATCCGAGGGGCGAAACCCGCCACGCCCGATGCCTGAGCGGCTGTACCCGCACGAAGTCCTGCTGGCGGCGTTCGGCATCGCCCTCTCGACGGCGCTGGTGTTCGTCGCGGGAGTCTCCGCGGCAGCCACCGTGCAAGCAGTTGGCGGCACGGTGCTGTTCATGGCCAGCGTGGTGCTGCTGGCGCGACTGAACGCAGTGGCTCATGTCTTCCGGGCACGGCTGCTGCTCGCCTACCTCGCGACGTTCTTCTTCTATGCCTCCGTGAAGCAGGCCGTCCCCGCGCTGGGGCTCGTGACGCGTGACGCCTGGCTCCTGTCCGCTGACGTGTTCCTGTTCGGCATCACCCCGGCCGCCTGGCTCCAGCGGTGGAGCACGCCCTGGGTCAACGAGTTCTTCAGCGCCAGCTATCTGGCGTTCCACGGATACCTGCACCTCGCCATGGCCTGGGCGCTGGTGGGGCCGCGTGCGCGGGCGGAGCGCTTCTTCATCGACGTCTTCTCCGCCTATGTCCCGGGCATCGCCGGCTACTACCTGATGCCCGCCATCGGCCCCGTGGCCGCCTGGCCGGAGCTGTTCACCCTCCCCATCGAGGGCGGCTGGTTCACGCAACTGAATGCCGCCGTGGTGGCGAGCGGTTCGTCCACCTACGACCTCTTCCCCAGCCTGCACACGTACATCACGCTGGTGCTGCTCGAACACGACCGGCGCCAGCACCCGTGGCGATTCCGGCTGATGGTGCCCGTCGCCGTGGCCATCCTTATGTCCACGCTGGTGCTGCGTTATCACTATGCCGTGGACCTGCTGGCGGGCGCCGTGTGGTTCATGGTGTTTCGCGCCTGCTTCCCCCGGCTTCAGGCCCGCTGGGAGGCGCGGACGGCGCTATCGAAGCGCGCAGCGCCGGCGGTAGGCATCGGGTGACAGTCCGGTGCGCGCCTTGCGGCAGGAATGGACCGTGGTCATCTACCGGGGCAACCCGGTGGGGCTGGCGTTCGTGAAAGGCAAGCGCCGCGTCTGAGGCGTCAATCCGGTTCGCGCGTTGCGGCGCTTGTCCGCAGCGCGCCCGGAAGCCGCCACGCCACCACGACGGTCGCGAGCATTCCCCCCGCCCCCACCACCAGCAGCGTCACTGGCGCGGACGTCGCGTCCAGCAACAATCCTCCCGCGACGTAGGACAGCCCCGCCGCCACACCAATGGCGCCGTAGAAGTTGCCGAACACCCGCCCCCGCATCCCAGCCGGAACCCAGCGCTGGATGAGCGTGTGGCTGGCCACATCCATGGCGGCGATGCCCACACCGCGCACGGCCTGCATCGCGAACGCCGCGGAGACGGCCCAGGCCAGGCCGGTCAGCAGGTTGCCCAGGCTGCTCACGGCGAAGCCCAGCACCAGCATCACCGGCATCGCCGCCACCGCGCCCAGCCGCGCCATCAGCGCGTAGCCCGCGACCAGACCCAGCCCCACCGCGCCCAGCAGCAACCCCACCGCCGAGTCCCCTGCCTGGAAGGTGTCCTTCGCGAGCAACACCAGCGCCACGTCATCCACGCCGTTGAAGGCCACCACGGCGCAGAAGCCCAACGCGACGACGCGGGCCACCCGCGCCCGCCAGAGGTAGACGAGCCCATCCCGTGCCTGCTGGAACAACGACACGGGCGGCGCGGCGCCGTCATGCGCGGGCGGCACGGACGGCAGCGCCACCAACAAGCCCGCGGACAGGAAGAAGGACGCCGCGTCCACCAGCAGCACGCCCTGGAGCCCCACGAGCGGAAACATCGCCGCCGCGAGCAACGGCCCCAACGCTTCGGCGGCCTGCGTCCCGAAGCCCACGCTGGCGTTGGCGGCCTCCAGGTCCTCGCTCCGCACCAACGCGGGCACCACCGCCCGGGAGGCGGGCTGGAACACCTGTCCGGCAATCGCTCGCGCGGCGACCAGCGCCAGCAGCACCGGCAGTGGCGGCATCGTGAGCGCGATGAGCACCAGCAGCGCGCCCTGGAGCAGCTCGCAGGCAATCATCACTCGCTTGAGGTCGAACCGATCACTGATGGCCCCGGTGAGCGGCCCCAGCAAGGCGGGTGCGAAGTCCCCCACGAGCAGCAACAGGGAGACAGCCAGCGCCTGCCCCGTCTGCTCCGCGACGTACAGCATGAGCGCCACCAGGCTGAGCGCATCACCCGTGAAGGAGAGGACTCGCGCGCCCCACAAGGCCCGGAACGCCGGGTGGTGACGCAGCAACGGCAGGGCCCCTGTCCCGCGCTCGCTGGTGTTTGAATCACTCGCTGGAGCCGACATGCGCCGCGCGTCTCCATCCTTCCGGAATCAGGCGCTGACACCGTAGAGGAGACGCGTGGCGGGCTTCAATTCCCCAGCCGCGGACAGACGGGCATCCGGCCCGGTTCGCCGTGGTGGGGCAGCGCAGCGCGGACACCCACGGCACCCTCACCAAACTGGTGCGCCCAGGCAGCGTCCGGCTCATGTACACCGAGATGGAAGTTCTTCGTCCCGACCGCTGCACATTCCATGGCGTGGGAATTGTCCCGGATGAAGAGACTGTGCCCACCACGGAAGACTTCGCGACGGGCAGAGACGCAGCGCTTTTGAAGGCCATCGACGTGCACCAGACACACGAGCAGGCGCTCGCCGGAGAGAGTGCGGACAGCGCCTTTCGGTGCGGGCGTGTGAAGCGAGAGGATGGCGCTCCACACCCCGTGGAAAGGAGCAGTCATGAACTCACGTTTTCTTGCTGTCGCTGTCCTGGGTGCCGCGATGTTCACCGGCTGTGGTGAGCCGGAGACCACCCCTGAGACGCCCGCTGGAGAAGGCGTTGTCATCCCGCCAGTGGAGACGCAGGAAGGGTCCGCCACTGTCACCGCCGCCGCGTACTGCGACGACGTGACGACGTGGAATTCGGCGTGGACGGCCCTGGAAGACCAGGTGCTCGTGCTCGTCAACGAGCGCCGTGCCGCTGGGGCCGTCTGTGGCGGCGTGGCCAAGCCGCCCGCGCCCGCGCTCAGCAACAACCCCCAGTTGCGGTGTGCGGCGCGCAAGCACTCCAAGGACATGGGCACCAACAACTTCATGAGCCACACGGGCTCGGACGGCTCCACGCCCTGGCAGCGGATGAACTGGGCGGGCTACACGTACCGCAACGCCGCGGAGAACATCGCGGCCGGCTACTCCACGGCCCTGGCCGTGGTGAATGGCTGGATGACCAGCACCGGGCACTGCAACAACATCATGAACCCGGCGCTGCTGGAGATTGGCGTCGGCTACTTCAACGCGCCGAGCAGCACGTACCGGCACTACTGGACGCAGACCTTCGGCCGGCAGTAACACCGGGCTAGAATGCGAGGCCGGGCGCTCATCCAGGGCGCCCGGCTCGCCTCGCTCGTCATGGACTTCCTCCTGCTATTCGTCGGTCTCATCAAGGTGGTGTTCGGCGGCCTCGTCGCCGCGCTGGGCATCTGGCTCGCGCTGCGTGGACTGAGCCGCATCCTCGGCACCAACCCCGCGGAGGAGCTGCGCCAGGGCAACGTTGCCGCCTGCCTCGTCCACGCCGCCAGCCTGGTGTCGCTGGGCCTGCTGGTGCAGCACGCGGTGCAGGCCACGTCGGACGCGCTGGACCTCACCGTGCAGAATCCGCCCCTGCATCTGCTGGTCGTGGGCCGGCTGGTCGCGGTGGCCGTCCTGCACGTGGGGCTGTCACTGGGCGTGGGCGTCACGGTGCTCGGCACGGGCGTGCTGCTGTTCGACCGGATGACGCCGGGCATCGACGAGCTGGCGGAAGTGCGCAAGGGCAACGTCGCGGCGGCGCTCATCCTCTCCGCCATCCTGCTGGTGCTGGCGCTACTGACCGCCCCGGGCCTCCAGGCGGCGCTCAACGGGCTCATCCCCTTCCCCCAGCTCCCTGAAGGGACGCTGCGCGCGCCCGCGTGAAGACGTTCTTCAAGTGGATGCTCGGCGTGGTGGGCCTCGCCAGCTGCTTCTGCTGCTGCGGCCTGGGCACGCTGGGCCATCTGGCGGGCATGGACATCGCGCCACCAGAGCCCGGCCATCCCAGAGGCGCCCGCGCGATGGATTTGGGACTGGTGCTGCTCCCGCCGGGCACCTCACCGCAGCGGGCTCGTGATTACGACTGGCGAGCGGACAGCATCCAGCCCCCCGAGCACCACGTCTCCTACGGCCTGGGGACGGCGCTGGCCCAGACGCTGGCGGATGAACACGCGGCGCTGGGCCGCCGGCTGCACTACCGCTCACTGGGCAGGGAGCGCTTCTCGTTCAACGCACCGCCCGGCTGTAGCGCCGACATGCGCTGCATTTACGAGGAATTGATGCGCACCAACGCCGAGCCCGTGCGGAGGCTGGGTGACACCTTCGTCGCCTCCATCCGCGAGCGGAGGCTGGATGCCGCGCAGGCCACGCAGCTCATCCTCGGCTTCGTGCAGAGCATCGACTACGAACTGCCGGAGGACGAGGCCTTCGGCATCGTCCCGCCGGCGCTGGTCCCCGCCGAGAATCGCGGCGACTGCGACTCCAAGGCGGTGCTCGCGGTGATGCTGCTCCGGCAGGCGGGAGTCGACGCGGTGGTGCTGTACTCCGACCCGCTGTCCCACGCGGCGGTGGGCGTGGGGCTGCCCGGCAAGGGCACGGCGCTGCGCTACGCCGGGCGCAGCTACCAGTACGCGGAGGTCACCGCCCAGGGCTGGCCGCTGGGCATGATTCCGCCCCAATACGACAAGCCCCGGCTGTGGAAGGTGCTGCCCCTCAACGGCGGCCCGGACACCGCGGGCTGACGCCCCTGGGCATCAGTCCGCCTCGGCCCCGGGCGCCGCGAGCAGGCCCCGCACCAGGTGCTCGTAGGCCTCCTTCATCGGCAGCTCGGAGTCGACCTTGAGCCGCCGCCGGAGTGTCTGGGTCCGCCGGCCATCCCGTGGGTCCACGCCCTCCTTCTGGTACGCCTCCCACCACACCCCGCTTCCACGCCGTTGCCACAGGGGCACGTCGTTGAAGTTGATGCCTCGCTGGAAGAGCAGCTCGTTCTTGTAACTCACGGGCTTGCCGTCCAGCTCACGGGTGGCCTGCGCCGCGCTCCGGCCCTCCTTGCGCAGCGTCCAGTAGCACCAGCCATGCAGCGAACACCGGCTGCCGTCCGCCTGTCGCCAGAGGAAGTAGTCCAGCACCGCGCGCTCCGAGGCGCCCAGCCATGCGCGGCCGTCGAACACCGCCGGGACACCCGCGGCGTGCGTGAAGGTGGCGCTGGCCAGGCCCGCCGCCAGCGACACCGCCTTCTCGACGGAGCGGTCGAAGAGCGCCCAGTCCGGCCGGAAGAGCACGGAGATTTCGTCGCTCTGCGTGTACGCGTAGACGCCTTGGAGTTCCTCCAGCATCACGCTGGCGGTGCGCACCATGAACTGGTGGAACACCGGGTCGAAGGGCTTCTCGTAGCGGGCCTCGGTGAAGCGCGAGAAGCCCCGCCCATCCACGCGCAGCACCACCCAGGCGCCCGGCAGCATGCGCTGACCGTGGAACACCTCGCCCTGCCTTGCTCGCGCCGCCAGTTCATCAGGGTCCATCGGGTTCCTCCATCCAGGGTTGGACGCGAATGCCACCGTCGGCGTCCAGCGTCACGTAGAACAGTGCGTCGAAGCCCTCCTCCAGCCGGGGCCGCTCGAGCTGCTTCACGGTGGCACGCAACGCCACCTCCGGCACCCGGGCACGCCCTTCACGCAAGGCATTGCGCGCCAGGCAGTCCTCCAGCTTCGACGCGAAGTAATAGCCAATGATTCGGGCCTGGTACTCGCGCCCCAGGGCGATGAGTGGCGCGCGCACGTCAGCGGAGGAATTGGTGTTGTCCACCACCACCGGCCGGCCCGCGGCCAGGGCCTCGGCGATGTAGCGGCGCTGGCGGGCCTCCTTGCGAACGGCGTGAGGCCACAGGTCCTTGCTGACGTGCACGTGCGTCGCAGCGAAACGCTGCCGGTAGAGGCTGCTCTTGCCCGAGCCCTGCAGGCCTACAAAGAGAACCAGGTCCATGACGTGCGGCTCCGGACGCCTCCGCATGAGAGGGCCTGACAGCGACGGTCCCCAGCCATAACGCTGCCACGCGAAAAAGACAGTCAACCCGACGCATCTGTCGCGTCCACAGTGTCATCCAAACGTCACGAATGCCTGTCATTCCAATGGATTCCCAGACTTGGGCATGCATTGACACACTCGCCTTAAGCAGACTAACAAGCACATCTCTTTTTTCGAGGATTCAAGCGTCGTGCAGCACGGAAGTCCCTCTCAAGGAGACCCGCCATGCGTATGCCGTCCTCGTTGTCCCCGCTGTCCCTCCTGGCCCTCGGTTGGGGCTTGTCCGCGCCAATCACGGCGCTTGCCGCGAACACGCCAGACCTGCGCCCCGGCATCATCCGGAGCACCGCGGCGCTGGGCCCCGCCCGGGTCCTCACCGGCGCCGAGGTCGAGAAGGCGCGCCTCGCCACGGGCATCGACCGCGCGGCGAGCGGCACGTATGCCCTTGCCACGGGCGCCGGGCATGTCTTCCACCGGACGGCCCAGCCCATCCATGCATTGAAGACGCTCGACGTGCCGCGTGCGTCGGTGCAGCTCCATACCTGGCAGGAAGAGACGGCGGACGGCCGCCGCCAGGACTTCTTCGCCTACAGCCAGGGCGGCGTGGCGTTGCTGGGCCGCGTGCAGCCGACCGAGTACCTGGTGCGGCTGGAGCACGCGCGCTTCGACCCGCTGAAGGGCGCACAGCCCCTGGTCGCGGGCGTGCTCACCGCGGATGCCAGCAACACCCTGCACCTGGTGCAATTCCACGCCACGCCCCTGCCGGAGTACCGCGACGCCATCAAGGCCGCGGGGGGCAAGGTGCTGCGCTTCCTCACGGACCACACCTTCCTGGTGGAGATGAACGCCAGCACGCACAAGCGCGTTGCCGGGCTGCCCTATGTCCGCTGGGTGGGCGCGTACCATCCGGAGTACCGGGTAGAAGGCGTGCTGCGCGAGTCCCTCCAGGGCCGCGCGCTGAAGCTGGAGCCACAGCGCTACTCCATCATGGTGGGCGAGCGCGGCGCGGCGCGACAGGGCGAGGTCGCCTCGCTGGTCCGCACGCTGGGCGGCACGGTGGAACTCATCGAAGCGGGCGGCCTGCGCGTGGAGGCCACCCTCACCCAGTCCCAGTTGGAGCGGCTGATTCGCTCCAACGCCGTGCAGTACGTCGACCGCTGGGGCGGTCCGGGTGAGCTCGACAACAACAACGTCCGCCAGGTGGGCGGCGCGACCTACCTCGAAGGCCTGGAGGGCTTCAGCGGACAGGGCGTCCGCGGCGAAATCTTCGACACGGAGCTGCGCACCACGCACCAGGAGTGGGCGACGCCTCCCCTCATCCACAGCACGTCCACCACGGGCAGCTTTCACGGTACCGCCTGCTACAGCATCAACTTCGCCCGGGGCGTGGACGGGAACGCGCGCGGCCTGGTCCCCTCCGGACAGGGCATCTTCTATCGCTACAACGAGTCCTCCCAGTTCGGCGGCGCCAAGTCTCGCTATGACATCAACCGGGAGCTCATCGACCCGGCCGGGCCGTACCGCGCCGTGTTCCAGACGTCCAGCGTGGGCAGCGCGCAGGTGACGAGCTACACCACCATCTCGGCGGAGGTGGATGACTACCTGTTCCAGTACCCCATTCTCAGCACGCAGTCACAGAGCAACACCGGCAACCAGAACTCGCGGCCACAGGCGTGGGCGAAGAACATCGTGTCCGTGGGTGGCATGTACCACTACGACGACGCTGACCGCGGGAATGACCGGTGGAACGGCGGCGCCAGCGTGGGCCCGGCGGCGGACGGCCGCCTCAAGCCGGACCTGTCGTACTACTACGACCTCATCCGCTCCGCGTCGAACACCAGTAACACGTCCTACACCAACTTCGGCGGCACCAGCGCGGCCACGCCGCAGACGGCGGGACACTTCGGCCTGCTGTTCCAGATGTGGCACGAGGGCGTCTGGGCGGGCTTCGGCGGTGGCGTGGATGTCTTCGCCAGCCGTCCGAAGATGGCCACGGCGAAGGCGCTGATGATCAACATGGCGCACCGCTACAACTGGCTCGCGGGTGGCTCCAACGGCGACCTGACGCGCGCGCGGCAGGGCTGGGGTACCGCGGACGTGCGGCGCCTGTATGACCGCGCCGCCGTGACGAGCATCATCAACGAGACGGACACACTGCTCCCGCTCGGCACGAACACGTACAACGTCACCGTGGCTCCCGGGGAGACGGAGCTCAACGTCACCATGGTCTACACCGACCCCGCCGGCACGGTGGGCGCGGCACACGCCCGCATCAACGACCTGTCGCTGCGCGTGACGTCCCCCGCCGGTGTCGTCTACTGGGGCAACAACGGCCTGACGGCGAGCAACGTCTCCGCGGCGGGCGGCGTGTCGAACAAGGTGGATACGGTGGAGAACGTGTTCCTCACCAACCCCGCTGCCGGCACGTGGACCGTGGAGGTGATTGGTGACGAAATCATCGAGGACACGAATCTGGCGACGCGCGTGCTGGACGCGACCTACGCGCTGGTCGTGAGCGGCGGCAAGATTTAGCAGGCCAGGGTTGAGCTGACGCAGGCGCCGGGCCGGTGTTCCCTTCGAGGGAGTGCCGGCCCGGACTGTTTCTGGAGGGCTACCGCGTGCCGCTCGTACGCCGTGCCAGGAGTGCCGGCGTCACCGGGTGCTCGCGAAGGAGCTCGATGAACAGGGGCTGGAGCTGCTTGCGGATGGCCTCCTCCAGGCCAGGGATGGCCAGCAACTCCTTGGTGGGGCCCGCGAAGACCATCTGCCTCCGGGGTCCACTCACGGCGACGATAGCCGTCAGTCCCTGGGCCACCCGCTCCCAGGGGAATGCGCCCCGCGTCTCACCTGAGAGCTTCGCCAATGCACCCCGGAGCGCCTGGGTGACGCCCTTCACGTGCGCGCCATGCCGCACGGTCCGCACGGCGTTGGCAAATGACAGCAATGTGCTGCCATCGTCTTCGCACCACTGCAATGCACACTGGACGCGCAGTCCGTCCCAAGTGAAGTCGAAGGCGATCGGCTCGGGGTGGAGATGGGGCCGAGCCTGAGTGAGGACGTGAGCCCACTGCGCCACACCGCCAGGCAAGTGCCACAGCGTGCGCTCTCCCCGCTGGAGGTCGGCGAAGCTGACGCGCAGCCCAGGAGCGAGCGCCGCCAGCTCGTTGCAGCGACGGGAAAGGCGAGCCCTGTCGAAGGCGAGCACCTCGAAGATGGTCGCGTCCGGAACGAAGTGGACGCGTACCCCTCGCTCCGCGGAGACAGGCATTGGCGCCATCGGCGTCACTGCCGCCCCCTCTCCCTGGGGATGGCCGTGCTCGCCCATCAACCGCCACTGCCGCCCGTCCGCCCAGATGTCCACCTGGTAGCGTGAAGACAATCCCAGGGACACGACGAGCATGCTGTCCCAGCCCCAGCCATCCCCCGGCGGCTGCCCCAAGAAGCCCGCGCCCGTCGCCTCTCTGACCAAGTTCTCGGCGGTGACGGTACGACTGGTGCAGAAGAACGCGATGGAACCATCCCCTCCCACCTCCAACACCACGTCCCTGCACTCCCCACGGCGAGCTTCTTCGTAGGCAACGTCCAGGAGGAAATAGACGAGGTGGTGCAGCCCGTACTCGCCAACGTCACCGCAGTACATGCCGGGACGCTTGCGCACGTTTTCGACAATGCCCCCAGGCAGATGCATCCCGAGCATCCCGTCATTCTACTCCAGCCTTTGGGCTCCCTCTCGCACTCCAGAACACGCGGACGTCCGTCCCGCTGGCCCTGGCCCCGCCCCGGTGGCATGACAAGCCCATGGCCCGTGACGTCTCCTTCTTCGACCAGCTCGGCTCGCTCCTCGCCCAGGAACGCGAGGCCGAGAAAGCCCGCCTGGCCGCGCTCGCCCAGAGCCTCACGCTGCATGAGCGGGAGGAGCACGGGCTGTCCGTCCTGGACCTGGAGTCCATCGAGGAGGAGGTCGGCCTGGGAGGCCGCTTCCTCGTCACCCTGGGCCGCGCGGACCGCCGCCCCCTGCCTACCCGCCTGCACAACGGCGACCTGGTGGCCGTGCTGCCCCGCCGCGCGGAGGTGAAGGAGCCTGCCCGCGCGCTCATCTCCCGCGCCACCGCCACGCGCATCCAGCTCGCCTTCGACCGCTCCCCGCCGCCCTACGTCCACGAGGGCCTGTTGCGCCTGGACATCGTCCCCAACGACGTCACCTATGACCGCCTGCGCGCCGGCCTCCAGCGCATCAAGGCCCTGGACAAGGGCGCCGAGCGGCACAAGCGCGAGGTCGTCCTGGGCAACGAGCCGCCCCGCTTCGACAAGCCCCGCGAGTTCGAGCCCACCCGCCCCCTCAACCCCGAACAGCAGGACGCCACTGCCCGCGCGCTCGCCGCCGAGGACTTCTTCCTGGTCCACGGCCCCCCGGGCACCGGCAAGTCCACCGTGCTGGCCGAGGTCGCCGCCCAGGCCGTGGCGGACGGAAAGCGCCTGCTCTGCACCGCCGCCAGCAACGCCGCCGTGGACCACCTGTTGGACCTGTGCCTGGACAAGGGCCTGCGCGCCATCCGCGTGGGCCACCCCGCTCGAGTGGCCGCCCGGCTCCAGGAGCACACCCTGGACATCGTCGTGGAGTCCCACCCGGACCGCGCCGTCTCCCGCGACCTCTTCGACGAGGCCTTCTCCCTGCTGGGCTACGCGCGCCGCCAGCGAAACCAGGGCCGCAGCCGCGAGCGCTTCGCCAACGCCCGCGCGTCCACCTCCGAAGCCAAGGGCATGCTCGACGAGGCCCGCGCCCTGGAGCGAAAGGCCGTGAAGTCCGTGCTCGCCAACGCGGACGTCATCTGCGTGACGCTCTCCAGCCTCGACTCCGGCGTGCTCGCTGGGCAGCAGTTCGACCTGGCGCTGCTCGATGAAGCCACCCAGGCCACCGAGCCCCTGGCGCTGCTGGGCTTCCTCCGCGCGCCCCGCGTCATCCTCGCGGGCGACCCGCAGCAGCTTCCGCCCACCGTCCTCTCCCAGGAGGCCGCGAAGGCCGGCCTGGGCGTGAGCCTCTTCGAGCGCCTGCTCAAGGACCACGGCGACGGCGTCAAACGCATGCTGCGTGAGCAGTACCGGATGAACGCGCGCATCATGGACTTCCCCTCACGGGAGATGTACGGCGGCGAGCTTCGTGCTCACCCCTCCATCGCGGACCGCACGCTGGACGCCGTCCTCACACCTGGCGCGGACGTGGATGCGCCCCCCGTGCTCTACCTGGACACCGCGGGCAAGGGCTTCGACGAAGAAGTCGAGCCCACCACGCGAAGCCTCTTCAACCCCGGCGAGGCGGGACTGGTGGAAGCCCGCGTGCGCGCCCTGCTCGCCGCCGGACTGGCCCCCCGCGAGCTGGCGGTGATTACGCCCTACAGCGCCCAGGCCCATCAGCTCCGCGAGCGCATCGAGGCGCTCAGCCCCGAGGTGGAGGTCGACACCGTCGACGCGTTCCAGGGCAGGGAGAAGGACGCCATCATCGTCTCCCTCACCCGCTCCAACAGCGAAGGGCAGCTCGGCTTCCTCACCGACCTGCGCCGCATGAACGTGGCCCTCACCCGCGCCCGCCGTCACCTCTTCGTCGTGGGCGACTCCGCCACGCTCAGCGGGCACCCCTTCTATGCCCGCTTCGTCGAGGGGACCCAGACCCACGGCGGCTACCGCTCCGCCTGGGAATGGCCTGACGCCCAGGACACCTGACACCTCGGGTTGTAACAGGGTAAAGGCAGACCCGCCCTGGGGCACTACGCAATCTATGCGAGGCTTTCCGGCCAAATTTGTCGCAACTGTGCACAATTTTTGTCACCCCGCTCCAAAGGTGGAGCGGGGCAGTGCCGGAAATTCGGGCCTTTGAGGCCACTCTCCTGTGCGGCATGAAACATGCTCTTCCCCGCGGCGGGGAGGAACCGCCACATGTCCCAGCAGGCGAATGTTACGAAGGAAAACGATGTCTGGGTTCTCCGTATCGAGAAGGACAACGGCAAGCAGCAGGAGTACCGCTGCGCCACCGAGAATCAGGCGCGCCAGCTCGCGATGATTCTCTCTCGGCCCGACACGGGTGGACCGCCGCGACAGCCCGCTGGCCCCCGCTGAACACGCGCCGCGTCCGGGCGTGGATGACGGTTCTCCCGGGCGCGTGAACCGGGTAAGGCACGGGGCAGGAGGCTCCCGTGTCCGACGCGCTCGAATCCCTCTCTGTTGATGCCGAAGGCCTGGCGCTGCATGTCCGGCAGCGCTCCGCGCCCGACGCGCCCGCCGTGCTGTTCCTGCATGGCTGGCTGGACCATTCCCACAGCTTCGATGCCCTCATCCCGCACCTGCCCCGAACGTGGCGGTTGGTGCTGCTCGACTTTCGGGGCATGGGCCGCAGCGCCCACGTGGGTCCCGGCGCCACCTATCAGTTCAGCGACTACGCGCTCGACGTGGAGGCCACGTTGGACGGGCTGGGCCTGGACGCGGTGCACCTCGTGGGGCACTCGCTGGGCGGCATCGTCTCACAGGCCTACGCCGCCGCCCGTCCGGGGCGTGTGAAGAGCGTGACGCTCATCGAAAGCCTGGGCCCCGCTGGCGGGCCCGCGGAAGGCGCACTGGGCCGGCTGCGCAGCGCACTGGATGACGCGCGCCGCCCGCCCAATCGCAAGCGCTACCCCACCGTGGATGCCGCCGCGGCGCGGCTGCTGGAGAACAGCCCCACGCTGACGCAGGACGCGGCGCTGTACCTCGCCCGGCACGGGACGGAGTCCTACGAGGGCGGCTTCGCCTTCACCTTCGACCCGCGCCACCGCCGCCGCTTCGGCATGGGCTACGACGAGGCCCAGTGGATGGCGCTCCAGGCCGGCGTCACCTGCCCGCTGCAGCTCATCCTCGCCACCGGCGGGCTGCGCCACGATGACGGCCTCATGCGCAACCGTACGCAGGCACTCCAAACCCTCGCCCATCCGCCGCTACACCTCCCCGGCGGGCACCACGTCCACATGGAGCAGCCCGAAATGGTCGCGGAGGCGCTCATTCGCCTCATCCACTGACACTCACCCACACTTCCTCACCGCCAGAAGGACGGGAAAGTCTTTCACCCTCCAGAGTATCGCCCTTCCTCTTTGCCAACCTGATGACACCCACATCACGCCAACCTCCTGAAATCAGGGAGACGCTCCTTCGCTCCCTGGGTTGGTACGTAAATTGATGGAGGAGCAGGGGGCGGATCACTCACCGGGCACGGGGCGGTGGGTGTGGGGAGAAGGGTGGGGATCGGGAAATGAGGATGGGGCTGACAGGGCGTGGGCTCACACTGGCGTTGCTCGTAACCATCGGGACGGCGTGCCACGAGGGGAAGGAGACCCGCGCGGTGCAGGCCACCGCGGTAGTGGACACGGACCTCCTCGACTTTGGCGATGTGCCCGTGGGCGAGTGGCGGGAGCGGGAGGTCCGCATCCGCAACGTCGGGTACGTGCCCTTCTCCGCCCTGGACGCGCTGGGTCTGGCCAACAACCCGTCCTATGAAGTGGAGCTGGGCGAAGGCGCCGAGCGAGTGCTTCCGGGCGAGTCCCACGTGGTGCACGTCCGCTTCCACCCGCTCACCGAAGGCCTGGCGACGGAGACGGTGCACGTCAAGACGGACGCCAACCAGGGCGCGGAAGCCCAGGTGCAGGTGATGGGCATGGGCACGCCCACCCCCATCGGCGTGGAGCCGCCCTTCCTGGATTACGAGACGCTCGAGGTGGACAGCGAGCGCACGCTGGAGGTCACGGTGACGAATCCCGTGGACCTGCCGCTGACGCTGACGGTGGCGGGCACGCACCCGGACCCCTTCTCCGCGGACACCATCACCATCCCCCCGCTGTCGTCGCGCAAGGTGAGCACCAAGTACCTGCCCCGCGCGCTGGGGAACATGGGCGCGCGCCTGGAGATTCTCTCTTGTGAGGGCTGCACGCCGTCCACCGTGGAGCTGAAGGGCAACTCGGTGGCCTCGGCCTTCGTGTTCGACCCGGCGCCCGTCCCCTTCGATTTGATTCCGGTGCATGAGCGCACGCAGTCGTACACACGCGCGCGCAACGTCACCTGGCGCCCCGTCACCATCGAGCGGCTGGTGACCAGCGACCATGCCTTCGTGCCGATTTCCCGGCCGGAGGGCTCCTCCGTTGGCCCGGGCGAAGTCGTCGAGATGCAGATGGAGTTCGCAGCGCGCTACTCCGGGCCCAACGTGGGCGACCTCACGGTGCACTACACGTCCGACAAGGCGCGCAATTCGCAGGTGATTCTGGACGCGCGCGGCGGCCGGCCCACGCTGGCGGTGACGCCGGTGTCGCTGGACTTCGGCGAGGTGCCGGTGGGCGGCAAGGTGGAGCGCGTCATCCGCATCTCCAACGCGGGCACCAACGGCCCCCTCCAGTTCGTCGGCGTGGCGGCGGGCGGCGACAGTCCGCAGTTCAGCGTGGACGTGCCCACGCGCGGCACCGAGTCCTATCCGTGGAGCGGCGGCGTCTGGCCCGTGCTGGAGGCGACGCCCGGGCTGCCCATTGCCCCCGGCACCGACGCGCTGGAGCTGAAGGTCTACTTCGAGCCCACCGCGGTGGGCACGTGGACGGCCGCGCTGCGCGTGCGCTCGGATGACCTGTTCAACCCGGAGCGCGAAATCATCCTCACCGGCCGCTCGCGCGCCACCGCGCCGTGCGTGTACGAGCTGACGCCGCAGCCGGTGATGGACTTCGGCAACGTGACGCCGGGCCGGGGTGCGGTGCTGGGCTTCCATTTCCGCAACCCGGGCAGGGCCGAGTGCGCCGTGAAGAACATCCACATCAGCAACAACGGCGGCGGCGTCTTCTTCATGCCGGGCGGCCGGCTCACGGGCGGCGTGGTGCCGTACGACGCGGGCTTCAGCGCCATGGTGGCCTTCCGGCCGCAGGCGGAAGGGGACTTCACCGGCGAGCTGCAGTTGACGGTGAGCAACCCGGCCGCGCCCATGGTGCGCCTGCCCCTCAAGGGCGTGTCCCGGCAGAGCTGCCTGGTGGCGACGCCGTCCTTCGTGGACTTCGGCCCCATCCGCTACGACTGCGCCGCGGCGCCCCGGAAGACGTACGTGGCCAACCGGTGCAGCAGCCCCGTCACGGTGACGGGCGCGGACATCGGCAACGGGACCAGCAACCAGTTCTCGCTGGTGATGCCCATGACGGCGCCCGTCACGCTGGCGCCGGGCGCGGGCTTCGAGCTGGAGGTCGGCTACGCGCGCAACGTGCACGGCCAGCACTTCAGCCCGCTGTACCTGCGCACCCCCAATGAGCCTTCCCCCTTGCTCGTGCCGCTGCTGGCGGAGACGAACCACGAGGGCATCCAGGTGGACCGCTACACGCAGGGCACCGACAGCCAACTGGACGTCCTCTTCGTGGTGTCCAACACCACCACCATGCAGCAGTACCAGGACCGGCTGAAGGAGGCGATTCCACAGTGGCTGCAGGCGGCCCAGACGAACGGCGTGGACGTGCGCGTGGGCGTCACCAGCACGGGCCTGGTGGCCCGGGGTCCGCAGTGCGGCGGTGGTGCCAACGGCGGCGAGGCCGGGCGCCTCTTCCCGGTGGATGGCAGCCGGCCTCGCGTGGTGTCCGGCTCCAGCGCCACCGCGGTCGCGGACATCCAGGCCAACCTGAGCGTGGGCATGTGCCACAACCTGGTGCAGGGCCTGGAGACGATGCGCCAGGCGCTCTCCGCGCCCCTGTCCGAGCAGATGGATGACCCGCGCACCCCGCAGGCCAATGACGGCAACTCCGGCTTCGTCCGCGCGGCGGCCCGCATGGCGGTGGTGGTCCTGGCCGACGAGGACGACAACTCCGGCTTCGGTCCGGAGAGCTACATCCAATTCCTCCAGACGCTGAAGGGCACGGGCATGTCCCACCGCAGCCAGCTCTACGGGCTGGTGCCCACCGACCCCGGCTGCGCCACCGCGGGCAGTGGCTCGGCCCGCTTCACCGCCGTGGCCCGCGGCACGGGGGGACAGGTGGCCAACGTCTGCGGGCAGAACTACGGGGGGCTGCTGGAGCAGGTCATCCAGCGCGCCGGAGAGCCGCAGGCGGACTTCCCGCTCACCGCGGCGCCCACGGGCCTGGGGGAGATGGGCGTGCGCGTCCAGGGCCAGCCGGTGCCCGCGACGCAGTGGGTCTACGACGCGGAGCAGAACGCCATCGTCTTCCAGCCCGGGGCCATCCCCCTGGCCGGCCAGTCGGTGGAGGTCCGCTACCGCAGCGTCTGCGCGGTGCCGTAGGCCCGGCGGGGAGGTCCGGGGCACCCCGGCCAAGACAGGGAAGTGCGGTGTTACAGGAAATGATGCACCGTGGACTTCCGTGTCCCCACCCGGCGCGGCTATCGTGGCGGACGTCGTGGAAACATTCGGCCGCTACGAGCTGCTTCGGAAACTCGCCATCGGCGGCATGGGTGCCGTCTACCTCGCCCGGCAGAAGGGGCCGGTGGGGTTCCAGAAGCTGCTGGTGGTGAAGCGGCTCCTGCCCCACCTGTCCGAGGACGACGAGTTCATCGACATGTTCCTGGACGAGGGGCGCATCGCCGCGCACCTCAACCACCCCAACATCGCGCAAATCTACGACTTGGGAGACGTGGACGGGCAGTACTTCATCGCCATGGAGTACGTGCATGGCGAGGCCGTGGGGCCCCTGGGCGCCCGGGCCCAGCAGCACGGCATCACCATCCCGCTGGGGCTCAAGTGCCGCATCATCGCGGACGCGGCCGCCGGCCTGGACGCGGCCCACAACGCGCGCAGCCCTTCGGGCCGGAAGCTGGCGTTGATCCACCGCGACGTGTCCCCACAGAACGTACTGGTGGGCTTCAACGGCGGCGTGAAGCTCATCGACTTCGGCGTGGCCAAGGCGTCCGGGAAGCTGTCCCAGACGATTGTCGGCACCATCAAGGGCAAGCACGCGTACATGTCCCCGGAGCAGGCCCGTGGTGAGCCGCTGGACTCGCGCTCGGACGTGTTCGGCCTGGGGACGGTGTTCTACGAGCTGCTGACGCAGCAGCGCCTCTTCAAGCGCGAGACGGAGCTGGCCACGCTCAAGGCGGTGGTGGGAACGAAGATTGTCCCTCCGTCGGAGGTGGTGCCGGAGATTCCCAAGGCGCTGGACGCCATTGTCTTCAAGGCGCTGGCGCGCAAGCGGGACGAGCGCTTCTCCACGGCCGGCGAGCTGCAACTCGCGTTGGAGGAGTTCCTCCTCACGGAGAAGCTGCACGCGACGACGGCGCACCTGGCGGCCTTCATGCGGGACATGTACGCGGAGGAGCTGGAAGAGGACCGCTTCGCCACCGAGCCCACCGTCATCAACTTCGACCTGCGTCAGGCCGCGAGGGCCCAGTCCCCCCGGCCTCCGGCGCGTGCGAGTGGGGGCTCCTCCTCCGCCGCGTCGCCCGTGAACGCCGGTCAGCCGCGGCCCGCCGCCCCGGCCCGGCCGCCAGCCGCCGCCGCGCCCGGAGCGAAGCCCGCCCCGGCGAAGCCCGGCCGGACGCAGACGACGGAGGCCGCCCCAGCGAAGCGGCCTCCACCGAAGGGCCCCGGCGGACAGGGCGACGGCGGCAAGTAGCCCGCGGGCTAGAAGCTCTTTCCGTCCACCTTCATCACCTGCAGGCCGTCCAGCTCGATGCCGTCCAGGCAGCGGACGTTGATGGCGCGCATCTCCTTGCCGTCCGGCATCGTGCCCTTCCCGAAGGAGCGGACTCCGCAGGTGTCACAGAACAGGTGGTGAATGGACTTCTTGCCGAACTGGTAGTCGGTGATGTGCTCAGCCCCCTTCTGGAGGTTGAACTGCTCCGCGGGGGCGAAGCCCAGCAACATCCCCGTCTTGAGACAGATGGAACAGTTGCACGACACCAGCGGCTGGCTCAGGTCCAGGCTCACGTCGTAACGGACCAGACCACAGTGGCAACCACCCTCGTAGCGCTTGGATTCGGACATGCGCGCATCCTGCCCCAATGCGCGCGGGAAGGGCGGCACGAAACGAGGACGCCTGGCGGCCGAGGCTACAGGCTGGCCAGCGCAACGCGGTACAGCGCGCGGTAGCCCATGCGCGGCGCGGATTCGAAGCGCTCCGCGTTGAAGATGTCCTTCAGCAGCGCCTGCCCATCCGGCGACGTCTGGAGGCTCAGCAGCGTGGACTCCAGCGAGCTCACCAGCTGCGGCTGCAGCCCCATGGCCACCGGGACACCGTCGTTGGGGGCCTCGTCGGTGTACGCAATCAGCTCGAAGCGCCGGCCGGCGCCCGCGCCCAGCACGTCCTCCACGCCGGTGGCGAACGTCAGCCCCGTGGACGCCGGTGGACAGAAGACGCTGGTGACGTCCGCCTTGCCGTCCAGCACCGACTCCAGCGCGCCCTGGTACGAGCCCGCGAAGTGCTGCGCGAAGAAGGCCCGCGTCGGCTCCAGGCCCTGCGTCTTGAGGTAGGCGGTGGGCAGCAGGTAGCCCGCCACCGAATCCCGGTCCACCCAGGTGGCGGTGGTGCCCTTCAGCCGCTCCACCGTCAGCCCCGCGCCCGCCCGGCACACCAGGGCGGACCGGTAGGACGACATGCCCCGGCGCACGCCGCGCACCACCACCCGCACGCCCATGGCTTCCATGCGCGCGCAGACGAAGGGCGGGGCCCAGGCCGCGTCCGCGCGGCCGGAGAGCAAGTCCTTGGCGAGCGTCTCGTAGCTGGACGCGACGCTCACCTCCACCAGCTTGCCCAGCGCGCGCTGGAGGAACGACGCCAGGCGGTCCGCGCGCTCTCGCGCCGTATCGCTGCCCAGGGAGGGGGGCAGCCCGAACCGGAAGGAATGCCGGGGCGTCGAGGGGGCTTGCAGGGTCATACGAACCCCTAACTACCCCTCCCTGCCCAGTCGCGCCACTTCATCGTCAGCCAGGCCGAAGGTGGCCTGGAGCATATCCAGGATTCGCTGCTCGGGATGGCTCGGGGCGCCCCCCGCGTGGGCAATCTTGATGGCCAGCCGGAAGGCCTTCACCCGCTGGGCGTGCGTCGTCAGGCCGTGGGCCAGCACATGGAGCCGCTGGGGCAGACCCTCTGCGGCCAGGGCCGTCACGGACTCGCTGACGAAGCTCTGGGCGCGCTCGGGGCTGACGTTCTCGAAGAGGGGGTCCGCCGCGAAGCTCTCCACCAGCGCCCGGGCCTCGGCCTCCTGGAGCTTCCCGTCCGCGGCGCTCACCAGCACCATGACCTCCGCGAACAGCCGCTCCAGCGGCTCGCCCAGCGCTTCCGCCAGACTGCCGCCGTTCTCGATGACGTCGATGATTTGCGCCACCTCGTCCTCGGAGATGCCCAGCGCGGCCTGGAACGTCTTGAGCAGGCCCAGCTCGTCCCGCGTGGCGCGCTGGTCCGCCAGGGCCACCGCCGCCGCCAGCCCGAAGGCCAGCATCCGGTTCTTGTGGTCCGGCAGCCGGCGCCGCAGCGACGCGAGCACGTCATCCAGGTTCTTCGCCTCCGACAACCGCGCCGCGCTGGTCTCCACCAGGGCGTTGAGCTCGTCCGGGCGGGTGCCCTCGAACTCCGGGCGCTCCAGCACGCGGCTGAGAAGCGTCTGCATCTCCCGCTGCGAGACGCGCCCGTCGGCCATCGCGGCCAGCAGCATCGCCTCCACCAGTGCGCCGTTGCGGTCGTTCCGCGCCTTCACTGCCTGCTCTCGAGCCATGGGCTGGCGCTCCCTTGCGTGTCCTTCGGTTCGGTCGTCGTGGCCCCTTCCTCGCTGGCGTGCAGCGGGTCGGGGTTGAGCGTCTTGTCCAGCAGGTGACTCGGCCGCACGTTCGCCATGGCGTTGAGGACGCTCTGGCGGACGTTGGGAATCTCCTTGCCCAGCTCCTCCATCAGCCGCTGCATCCGCTTGCGCTGGAGGTTCTCCTGCGTGCCGCACAGGTCGCACGGGATGATGGGGAAGGCCATCAACTCCGCGAACTTCGCGATGTCCTTCTCCGGCGCGTAGCACAGCGGGCGGATGACCACGTTGCGCCCGTCGTCGCTGCGCAAGAGGGGCGGCATCGCCTTGATGGAGCCGGCGAAGAAGAGGTTGAGCAGCAGCGTGTGGATGAGGTCGTCGCGGTGGTGGCCCAGGGCAATCTTGGTGCACCCCAGCTCCACCGCCGCCGTGTAGAGGATGCCGCGCCGCATGCGCGAGCACACCGAGCACTGCGTCTTCCCCGGAGGCGTCTTCTCCAGGACGATGCTGTAGGTGTCCTCCTTCAAGAGCTTGTACGGGTAGCCCTCACGCTGAAAGTACGCCTCCAGCTTGTCCGCCGGGAAGCCGGGGTGGCCCTGGTCCAGGTTCACCGCCAGCAACTCGAACTTCACGGGTGCGCGACGCTGGAGCTCCCGCAGGAGGTGCAGCATCGTGTAGGAGTCCTTGCCTCCGGACACGCCCACCATGATGCGGTCCCCGTCCTCAATGAGGCGGTGGTCCGCGATGGCTCGGCCCATGTGGCCAAGCAGACTCTTTTCCAGGCGCTGGACGTCGTTCATCGGCGCGGCCATCCTAGCGGCGGCCCGGGAAAAAACACCTCAATCCCAAGGCCCGGTCCGCTAGCCTGCCTCCCGCAATGCCGACCTACCCGCAAGGTGCCGTTGACGTAGTAGATGCCTCAGGAGAAGAGCGCGCGACCCGCACGCTGGAAGCCGCGCGCGAAATCGCCGTGGACCTGGAGGCGGACTCGATGCACGCCTTCCGCGCCCGGCTGTGCTTCCTCCAGCTCGCCACCGACGACCAGGTCTTCCTGCTGGACACGCTCCAGCCGGGCGTGGTGCCGGGCATGCTCGCCCCGCTGATGGCCGACCCGGCGCGCACCAAGTTCTTCCACGCCGCCCAGGGTGACCTCCAGTTCCTCGCCGAGGTGGGCGTCCGAGTGCAGGGCCTCTTCGACACCCACCGGGCGGCCACCCTGCTGGGGTGGCCCAAGGTGGGTCTGGCCGACCTCGCCCGGGAACGGCTGGGCGTGGAGCTGCCGAAGGAGCACCAACAGTCGGACTTCTCCATCCGCCCCCTGCCCCCGGCCATGCGGGAGTACATCGCCAATGACGTGCGCTACCTGTGCGAGCTGGGCCGCCAGGTCCGCGACGCCTGCCGCGAGGCCGACATCCTGGAGGAGGTCCTCCTGGACTGCGCCCGCCTGTGCGACGAGGCCGCGGCGCGCCCCGACGTGGGCGCGGACTTCAAGCCCAAGCTGCCCCGCGCCGGGCTGAATCCCACGCAGATGACGCTGGCCCACGCCATTGCCCACGCCCTGCACCGCAAGCGGCTGGAGTGGGCGGAGAAGGACAACGTCCCCATGGGGCGGATGCTCTCCAACATGGCGCTGGGTGACATCGCGGTGAAGCTGCCCACCAACCCCAAGGAGCTGGCGCGCATGGCCGGCGTGCGGGGCTCCTTCATCCGCTCGCACGGGGAGGAGCTCCTGGCCGTGGTGCGCGAACTGCTGGAGAAGTCGCGCCGGGGCGAACTGGCGCCGGAGCGCGAACCCAAGGGCCCCAAGGACGCCAACAAGCGCAAGCGCGAGGAGGCCCTCAAGACCTTCCGCGTGGAGAAGGCCACCGAGCGCAAGGTGACGCCCAGCGTGGTGTTGACCAATCCGCTGATGGACGCGCTGGCCTCGCAGCCCCCGAAGGACGTGGAGGCGCTGACGCAGGTGCCCTACTTCGGTGAGAAGCGGGTGCGGCTGTACGGACCCGCGCTCGTGGAGCTGCTGGCCGCCTACCCCGTCCTCAACGCCTGAAGTGAAAGTGGGGCCGCGACCTGCTCGCGGCCCTGGCGCCAGTCATGGAGAATGTCCGCCCGCGCGCCCCTTCCCGCCGCGGATGGAGATGCTCCCGGTGCGGTGCCGACACTTCATCTATCCGCTGCTCGTCCTCTGCTTCGGCGCATGTGTGGGCTCGCGGCCCCAGCCCGTCCCCGCTCGGTCCGCCCCCGCTCGCCCCGTCACGCAGGCCGTGACGCTCGAGGAGGAGGCCCCCGTCCTCACCCCGCCGGGACTCCGGCTGTCTCCGGCCGTGCGGCCCGTGCGGCAGACGGTGACGCTGGAGCTGGACCCGCGGCGGGAGATGTTCAGCGGGACGACGGACATCGAAATCGAGCTGCCCCAGGCCACGCACGAGGTGTGGCTGCACGGGGAGGAGCTCTCCGTGAAGGACGCGGCCTTCATCGTGGCGGGCGCGCGGGTCAAGACGTCCACGCTGCCCATCGGCGACATGCTCGTCTTCCTCCCACGTGAGGCGGTGGGCCCCGGCACCGTCATCCTGCGCGTGGCGTACACGGGCCGGGCGCGTGCCCGGGAGAGTTCGGGCGTCTACCGCGAACAGGACGCGGGGCGCTGGTACACGATGACCCAGTTCCAGCCGCTGGCCGCGCGGCGCGCCTTCCCCTGCTTCGACGAGCCCGCCTTCAAGATTCCCTGGCGGCTCACCCTGCGCGTGCGCGAGGAGGACGGCGCCTTCGCCAATTCACCGGTGGAGGCCGAGACGCACGGCCCGGATGGATGGAAGACGGTGCGCTTCCAGACAACGCCCCCGCTGCCCTCGTACCTGGTCGCCTTCGCGGTGGGCCCCTTTCAAGCCGTGGACGCGGGCGTCGCGGGCCAACACCGCGTGCCGGTGCGGATGCTGGTGCCGCAGGGCCGCGCCGCGGAGACGGCCTGGGCCGCGCGGGCCACGCCCCCGCTGCTGGAGCACTTGGAGACGTGGTTCGGCACGCCCTACCCCTACGCGAAGCTGGACGTGCTGGCCCTGCCCGGCACGCAAGGGGGCGCCATGGAGCACCCCGGCCTCATCACCTTCAGCGCCCCGCTCATGCTGGGCCCCGTGGAGGGGGACTCCCTGTGGCGCCAGCGCTACTTCGCGCTGACGCAGGCGCATGAGCTTGCGCATCAGTGGTTCGGCAACCTCGTGACGCCCGCGTGGTGGGACGACCTCTGGCTCAACGAGTCCTTCGCGGACTGGCTCGCCTACAAAGTCGTGACGCAGTGGAAGCCCGAATGGCGTGGTGACGTGCGCCGCGTGGAGGCGCGGGGTGATGCCCTGGTGGAGGACCGGCTCGTCAGCGCGCGCAGTGTCCGGCAGCCCATCCAAGCGCCGGGAGACGTCCACTCCGCCTTCGACGGCATCACCTACAACAAGGGCGCCGCGGTGCTGGCCATGTTCGAGTCCTGGGTGGGCCCCGACGCCTTCCAGCAAGGCGTGCGGCACTACCTGGACACCCACGCGAGGGGCACCGCCACCACCGCGGACTTCTTCGAAGCCCTCACCCAAGCCACCGGCAAGGACGTGGCGCCCGCCTTCTCCTCCTTCCTGGACCAGCCGGGCGCGCCGCGCGTCGCCATGACGCTGGAGTGCCCCAAGGAGGGACCGCCCCGGCTGGCCCTGGAGCAGCGGCGCTATCTCCCTCTGGGCTCGCCGGGCGGACGCGGCGGGGAACAGGTGTGGCAGGTGCCGGTGTGCGTGCGCTACGCCGCCGGGGGCACGGAGGGCCGCGCCTGCACGGTGCTCTCGGAGTCCACAGGCACGCTGGCCCTGGATGGCGCGAAGGCCTGCCCGGACTGGGTCCACCCCAACGCGGAAGGCCGCGGCTACTACCACGCGCTGCTGCGCGGTGACGCGCTGGAGCGGCTGACGCGGCAGGGGGGCCGGGGGCTCAGCATCGCCGAGCGCCGCGTCCTGCTGGATGACGCCGAGGCCCTGGTCGCCAGTGGCGAGCTGGACGTGGCGCAGGCCCTGACCCTGGCCACGCGCCTGCTGCGAGCGGACGACCCGGACCTCGTCATGGGCGCGGCGGCCCTGGTCGCCAGCGTGCGGGATGACTTCGTCCCGCGAGCCGCGTGGCCGAGCCGCGCGCGCTTCGTCCGTGGCCTCTTTGGCGGTCAGGCTCGCCAGTTGGGCTTCGTGCCGCGTCCGGGCGAAAGCGACGACGTGCGCATGCTGCGGCCCCGGCTGGTGTGGATGGTGGCCCAGTCCGGCGAGGACGCCCTCCTGCGAACGGAGGCCCGGAAGCTCGCGCTGCGCTGGCTGGACGACCGGCGCTCCCTGTCCATGGACGCGGCGCAGGGCGTGCTGGGCGCCGCCGCGGCCTCGGGGGATGCCGTCCTCCACCAGCGCATGCTCGAAGCCCTGCGCACCACCACGGAGAGCCGCGAGCGCGACCTGCTCTTCACCGCGCTGGGAGGCTTCCAGGACGCCGCGCTCGCCAGCGCCAGCCGGGCCCTGCTGCTGGCGCCGGACGTGGACACGCGCGAGGCCCTGCCCATCCTCTTCCGGCAGTTGGAGGAGCAGCCCACCCGCGCGGGTGCGTTCGACTTCCTGCGCGAGCACTTCGAGACGCTCCGGGAGCGGCTGCCGCGGGACATCGCGCCCTGGCTGCTGGGCACCGGCGGATTCTTCTGCGACGCCGAACACCGCGCGCGGTTCGCGGCCTTCTTCGCGCCCTACGCGCCCACCTTCGAAGGGGGTGAGCGCGCCCTGGCGCAGGCGCTGGAGCGCGTGGACCTGTGCATCGCCCAGCGCGAAGCCCTGCGCCCCGGACTGGAACGCTTCCTGCGCCGCTACTGACGTCAGCGCTTGCGCGCGAGCATCATCCCGTCACGCACCGTGAGCAGCACGTGCTCCACGCGAGGGTCCGCCGCCACCTTCGCGTTGAAGTCGACAATCGCATGGTCGCTGGGGCCCTCTGGCTGGAGCACCCGGCCCGACCACAGCACGTTGTCCGCGATGATGAGCCCGCCCGGCCGCAGCAGCGGCAACACCGCGTCCCAGTAGGCGGCGTAGTTCGGCTTGTCCGCGTCGATGAACGCCAGGTCGAATGACCCCTGGAGCGTCTTCAGGGTGTCCAGCGCCGGCCCCATGCGCAGGTCGATTTTCCGTCCATGCGGACTGCGCAGGAAGAAGGCGCGCGCCACATCGGTGGCCTCGGGGTTGATGTCGCAGGTGATGAGCGCCCCATCATCCGGGAGCGCCTCCGCCATCATCAGCGCCGAGTATCCAGTGAAGGTGCCGATTTCCAACACGCGCCGCGCGCCGGTCAGCGCGACCAGCATGCGCAGGAAGGTGCCCTCCACGGACCCGACCTGCATGTTGGGGGAGGACATTCGCGCATACGTGACATCACGGAGTTCATCGAAGAGGGGCGCGGGTGCCGTGGTGTGAGCGTCCGCGTACGCCTCGATTTCGGGAGGAACGAGGGTGAGCTTGGGCATGTCCCATCGATTAGCACGTACCGCGGGGCCCCCCACTTCAGGTTGCCGTCAGACGCCTCGTGCATAACTTTGTCGTCGCTCTGGATGGAGGAGGTCTCGATGCTGGCAGCCAGAATCGGTGGTGCGCACGCGGATGTGTCCCGGTGCATCGCCGCGAGCCTCCAGTGTCAGGTTTCCTGCGAAGAGGGCATGGCCCGCCGGGTCGCCCGAGGGGAGCCGCTGTCCGGCGAAGTGGTACGCCTGCTTCGACAGTGTGCTGAACTGTGCGAACTGAATGCACGCGCGCTCCAGAAGGAGAGCCGGCTCGCCCGGCGCACCGCGAGCCTGTGCTTCGACCTGGCCAACCTGGTAGCCCGGACCGCGTGGCTGGACGCGGAGGACCGCGATTCGTACACGCTCGCGCGGGACGCGCTGCAATTGGCCCGCGCGTGCAGGCCTCTGCTGTTCGCCTGAGTCAGAAGCGCAGGTGTGGACTGAGCACCAGCGTGGGGCCCGCGCCTGTACAGATGTTGTCCGCAGGCGCCTTGTTGATGTCGCAGCGCTGGTAATAGCCACCCAGGGTGACGCCCAGCGGCCCATGGATGCGGACGTCCATCCCGGCCCCCGCGGCCAGTGCGAGATGCGAACCGGTGTACAGGCGCGGAACAAAGGCATCTGTATCGATATTGGTGGAGGTGCTTCGCCCCACGCGGAGCGCCACCCAGGGTGACACACGCCGGTCCCGCAAGAAGCGGTAGCGCGCCTCCGCGGCAATGCCCCGGAAGGCGCCCCAAGGATACTGTCGGATTTCGGTGTTCCCAGGAGACCCGTCGTCCAGATCCGCGGCAGGGTACGTGTTGAAGGTCCGGCCCCACTGCAACGCGAGGCCGACTTCCAAACCGAGGGGAGTCACCAGGAGCAGGTGGGCGCTCAGGAGCCCACCTCGATTGGCGCTGTTTCTACCTGCAAAGAGTCCTCCGCCGCCGGAGAGCAAGACGCCCCACCTCGGCGACGACGGAGCCTCTGACCTTGCGATGCCAGGCAGCAACAGGCTGAACAATGGACGTCCACCCTCTGGCTGCTCGACTTCTGAATACTGTCGCCCGCGCAGTCGCGGGGGCGCTCACGCCGCCTGCTGGACGGGAATCTCAGACAGCATCTCGTTGAGCGCGTCGACCTGTTGCTGCTCGTGGCCCGGCTGAGCCTGGACGATGTCGATGGCGCGCTGGAGTACGCGCCGTGCCGCTTCGGGAGCGTCATGTTGGACGTGGAGGCGGGCCAGCTCCACGAGCTGCGGCACCAGGTATGGGTCCTGCGCTCCCGCCGCCTGCTCCAACCGCACCAGAGACTCCTGGAGCAGTGAATACGCATCCGTGTGGTTGCGCTCCTTCAAATCGAACGCGGAGCTCTGCAGGACGATGGCGCTCGCGAGCCGGTCCTGCTCCTCGTCCGTCGCGGCCAGGGGCGCCGGAGCCTCGTACCCTCGCGCTGTGAGTGTGCTGTCGAGCTCCTCCAGGACCTTGCCTCCCAGTTCGGCGGCGAGCGCCGCGGGGTCCGCGAACAGGCTCAGCGCCGGCTCACGCTCCTCGGGGCGCTGCCCCGGAATGCCCGCGACCCGAGCGACGCGCTCCGTCGGAGGTGGATGCGAGTCATAGGCATCCACGGGCCGGGAGAACAGCTCCTCCCGGATGAGCGACTGGAGCACCGGGGGCGTGTTCAGCGCGACCGTGTCCACGGTGCGAAAAAGGTCCCGCGTGGGCCGGCCGGCCTCCCGAAGCCGGAGCGCGACGACGAGGCCCCGGTCATAGGCGTCGCTGTTCTCCACCACCTTCGACAGCGCCGCGCCGAAGGCGTCGCCGCCGTACGCGAGCGCGGAGACACGGTCCGCCAGCAACTCCCGGCGGCGCCCATGGCCGGCGGTGATGCGCAGGTAGACAAAGAAGTAGGCGCGCAGGAACCAGCCCACCGGATTGAGGTTGCCTCCTCCCATGGAAAAGATGCTCTGGATGACCTGGATGACCTGCGTCTGGATGCGCGAGATGATGGGCGTCAGGCGCGTCTCGCCGTGCGAGAAGTGCCCGTACTCGTGCGCGAGGATGGACTTCAGCTCCGTCACCGTGAGGCCGCGCATCGCCCCCAGCCCCAAATGCAGGATGCGCTCGCCACGTCCCATCAGCACCCGGAACCGTCCGCCCGCCTCCCGCACGCCAATCCCCGTGCCCGCGTCGACCAGGACGCGGTCCACCTTGCGGGACTTCGCGACGTCCGCAACCTCCTCCAGGGCCCTGAACAAGGCGGGAGCCTCCGAGACGGCGAGCTCCCGGCCCTCTTCGCCCTGCTCGGGGCTGGTGAACACGCCGCGAAGGATGGCGAACAAGCCGCCCAGGCCAATCACCCCGATGACGATGAGCAGCTTCACGGGGACGACGGGCATCATGAACACCAGCAGCAACACGCCGCCAGCGATGGCCACCGTCAGCACCAGCATCATCGGCACGGACACGTAGAACAGGAGTGAAGCGAACCACAGGACGGCGGCATAGAGCCGGTCCACCCGGCGCTCCTGGTGCGTTTGCTCCGCGCGCAGCAAGTGGAGATTGTCCGACTGGAGCTGGCCCAATTGCAGCTTCGAGAGCGCGAGCCCCGCGCCCCACGAGAACAGCAGTGCGCCCCCCAGGAACAGCGCCATCCCCAGCGGGATCTGCCAGATGCGGCGCATCCAACGCTGCCGCGACATCTCTTCCTCGATGGCGGACATGAACGGGCTGGGCTCCGCTCCCAGCGCCTTCGCACGCTCGACCGCCTCCAGCGCCTCTTCCAGCGCTCCCGTTTCGGCCAACGCCGCACTCAGCGCCATGTGCGACATGGGCGCGTCCGGCGCGAGTTCCACCAACCGTCGCGCGTGTCTCAGCGCGACGGAAGCCTGCTGGCGCTTCATGTAGAGCAGCCACAACTGGTGGTGCGCCATGACATCATCGGGCCAGATTTCGAGGGCGGCGTTCAGGAGCGCCTGCGCCTCGACAGGCCGCTCCTTCCGAAGCTTGATGGCCCCCAAGGCGCTCAGGACATCGCCCCGGCGCGGTCCGTCGATTCCTTGTTCCAGGGCGAGCTTCAAGGACCTCTCGGCATCGTCGAGCTGCCCGAGGTTGAAGTAGTACTTTCCCGCGAGCCGGGAGACGCGAGGATTGTCCGCCGCCTCTTTCAGGAGCCGCTCGATGGCTGGCCCTGCATCGGCGGGAGACGCGCTCTGCGCGACCTCGAACGCCGAGTCATAGACAGTCTGGAGTTCCTCACTAAATGGGAAGAGCTCGGGCGGCTTCTGCTCCGTGCCGGGAGCCTGGAAGGCGAAGAACAGGGCCAGTACGAGCGCGTGCATGCAACCCTCGATGATGTTTCGCGTTCTAGCATGACGGGCAACAGCGCCACCGATGCCCCCGGACTCGATACACGGCCAGCGTCATGCACATGGGGCGCGAGAGGACTGATTCTCCTCCCGCGCCCCGGTATCACGTTCCAGCGGTCAAGATGACGCCGGAACTACAGGTCCAGCAGACGCGCCTGGAACCCATTGCTCCCCGTCGCCGTGAGCAGCACCAGCTGGCCGTTGTGCACGAAGACCCGCTGGGCCGCGCCCGGGTAGTACGCCGCCGAGAGGATGTCGAACCGGTGGTTGAGCACCCGAAGCTGCGTCCTGTCTCCTACCGTGTCGATGAGGTAGAGCCGCTCACCGTGGAAGGCGATGTCCACGAACGACAGTCCGATGCTGGTGCGATACGTCAGGTCCGTCGTGCTGAAGAGCAGTCCGCTCCCCGTCACGACGGCGGAGCCATCCGGCCACAGCCGCAGCGGCGCCTGCAGGTTATAGGCACCGTGATAGGGCGAGTCGATTTCAGCGCCCAGCGTGCCCGCCTCCATGTTCACCTGCACCCGGTTCAGGTCCTGTGGCGAGACGCCGCTGTCGGCGAAGTAGATGGTGTTGTTCGCCTCTGAGAACAGCAGGCTCACCGCGCTGTTTCTCCAGTCCGCCGCCGCGACCCGAGCGCCCGTGGCCCGCTGATAGAGCGCATGCGTACCCCAGGCCCCGGAGCCATCAATGGAAAACAGGTATCGGTCCGCCACCACCATGCGCGACACCGACGCAGGCGCCGCGGCGAAGAAGCGGGCCGTGCCACCCTCCGTCGAAGTGAAGGCGTCGATACGCCCTCCCGTGTAGGCCAGGTATGCGGTCTGACCGTCCGAAGCGACCGCCATCGATGTCGCATCACCCGTCCCGACGTAGGCGGACAGGAAGCTCCGGGTCGCCAGGTCGAGTCGACGGATGCGATCCGCGTTGCCGTCCAGGAAGTGGATGACGCCATCACGGGTCAGCGTCGCGTCCTGGTAGGAGAAGGCGAACTCGGCCCCGCCCAGCACGACGCCCGCATCCGGGTCCACGCCGCCATCACTGCCACCATCCGGCGTGGGCTCCCCCGTCTCCAGGCGACCCGAGATGTCGATACCACCCGTGGTAGCGCCCGGGCAGTTGACCGGGTTGCGCTGCAGCACAAGGCCCGCCGAAACCACCTCGCCAGCCACGACGTCGACCACAGCGCTGCCTGCGTACACCTCCAGCATGGACGCGTTATACGCAATCACACGCACTGCCCGACCGGTTCCCGCAGGCACCTCGGACACCTGCCCCCGGATGGCTGTTCCGTCCACTTGAAGCGGAACAGGCCCCGCTACAGTCGCTTCGATCGGCGGCGGGCACTGAAACCGCGACGCCACGGCCCGCTCCGGCAAGAGCGGGCACGCATTGTGTTCCCATGCCGGACTACTCCCACTGCTTCGCGATGTCCGCCTGAGTCGGCCGCGCAGGTGGCGGAACGTAATAGCGCGCCGGGTGGTAATCCCTGTCGGACCAGGTCACCCTCTTCCCGAACTCACCCACCGCGCCGCGAACCTGGCCTACCGGATACTGTCGCTCACTCCCGTCCGTGAAGGCCTCGGCGACACGCCCATCCTTGAAGACCGCCCGGAAGATGAGCGTCTCCTCGTGGCACCGAAGGCCCGTGTAGATGGGCTCGTAGCGGACACCGTCGGCACGGAGCAGGTGATACTCCAGCTTGTTGTACTTCTGGCCCGGCTCGAAGCGCCCCTTGCGGCACCGGGCCACCACCTCGGAGACTTCCTTCAAGAACGCCCGCGAATTGGCCGCCGCTTCCGGAATCAGCCCAGGGGAATGCGTGGGATTCATCCTCTCGATGGCCGCGTCGATGCTCTCATTGAGCAGCTTCGCCAGCGTCGGACTTGAGATGCTCCCTGGCTCCGCGGGTGGCGACAGGTACGGGGACAAGAAGAAGTAGGCGCCCACACCGATGGCCCCCGCGCCCCAGCCCAGCAGCATGGTTTTTCCAGGTTTGATTTGCGTCCCCCTTTGCCGTGTTGCTCCTCAGCTATCACAGAACGGACAGCCCAGGCACGAGGCGGCATGAATGCCACCTCCTGACTGACGCACGCGCGCTCAGCCTCTCAAAGCGAGACACCGTAGAGCGCGCCGTACTTCTCCTTCAGGTACGCCAGGAAGTCCGTGTCGGTGAGCCCCTGCCCCGTCACCTGCTTCACGCGCTCCTCCGCGGAGTGGCGGAAGCCATGCTGGTGCACATGCGTGCGCAGCCAGTCACGCAGGGGCAGCAGCTCACCCCGGCCCAGGTGCTCCTCCAACTCCGGCAGGTCGCGCTTCGCGGCGCGGTAGAGCGACGCCGCGTACAGGTTGCCCAACGAATACGTGGGGAAGTAGCCCAGCTCACCCCAGGCCCAGTGGATGTCCTGGAGCACGCCCTGCGTGTCGTCCGGCGGCGTGACGCCCAGGTACTTCTCCATGCGTGCGTTCCACGCGTCGGGCAGGTCCTCCACCGGCAGCTCGTCGCGCACCAGGAGCAGCTCCAGCTCATAGCGCAGCGCGATGTGCAGGTTGTACGTCACCTCGTCCGACTCGATGCGGATGAGCGACGGCCCCACCGCATTCACCGCGGCGTGGAAGGTCTCCACGTCGGTGCCGGACAGCGCCTCCGGGAAGGCGGCGCGCAGCACGGGGAAGTAATGCCGCCAGAACGGCAGGCCGCGGCCCACCATGTTCTCCCACAGGCGTGACTGCGACTCGTGCAGCCCCATGGAAGGCGCGGCGGCCAGGGGGGTGCGGTAGAGCTCGGGAGCGAAGCCCTGCTCATACAGGCCGTGGCCGGCTTCGTGGATGGTGCTGAAGATGGACGGGAACGGCGTGGCCGTGTCCACGTGCGTGGTGAGCCGCACGTCCAACGGGTGCGTGCCTCCGGTGAAGGGGTGGATGCTCAGGTCCTGCCGGCCCGCCTCCAAGTCGAAACCGATGTCCTTCAACAGCCGCAGGGTGAAGGCCCACTGCGCGTCCTTGTCGTAGTGACGGCCCATCAGGAAGGGCGCCACCGGCCGGCTCACCGCGGTGAGCTTGCCCACCATGGGGATGAGGTGCTCGCGCAGCGCCGACAGCACCGGCGTCAGGCGCGCCACGCGCATGCCCGGCTCATGGCCTTCCAGCAGCGCGTCATAACGCTCCCCGTCGTGTCCATACGCGTCCGCCTGCTCCCGGCGCAGCGACAGCAGGCGCTGGAGCGCGGGCTGGAAGACGGTGAAGCGCCTTGCCTGCCGGGCTTCCCGCCAGGCCTGGATGGCGTCGCTGATGGCCCCTGCCAGCGCTCGCACCAGGGGCGCGGGGACGCGCACCTCCCGCTCCCGCTCCCGCGTCAGCACCGTCACCATGGCCCGGGCGTCGTCGGACAGGTCCGCCTGCGAGGCGGCCTGGGCCAGGGCCTCCCCCAGCCGGGGGTCCACCAGGCGCTCGTGGTGCAGCCCCTGCAGGGTGGAGAGCTGATGGGAGCGCGCGGGACCGGCCTTGGAGGGCAGGTACGTCTCCATGTCCCACGTGGCCAGGCCGATGAGGCCCTGAAGGTCGCGAAGTTCCTGCATCCGGGTCAGCAGCCAGGTATCCATGCCCGGATTCATAGCCCGCTTCGCGCCGCACTATCGCGAAAGACGCACTCGGGAGTATGAGGGCTGCGCGATGGCCAACGTCATTCAGTTCTTCATGTCCCCCGACGACGAACTCGCCTTCTTCCGCTTCCTGGAGCGCTTCGTCCTGGAGGTGTACCCCCGGCGCGTCCCACAGGATTGGGAGACCTTCCGCGCGAACACGGAGAACCTGGAGCGGCTGCCCCCGGAGGACCTCTACATGGTGGCCTCCGAGCTGGGCGCGGCCATCGTCGACAAGGTGAAGCGGGGCCCGGACAAGGGCTACTGGCGCATCGACGAGGTGCGCTCGCCCGTCATCTTCATGGAGCGCTGCCGCACCAACGAAGAGGGCGAGCTGCTCAGCGGCAAGATGTGGGCGGAGCTGGACATCACCGCGCAGACGGGCCGGAAGAACGCGGCGCCCGACAAGTTCCGGAGCCTGTTCCTCGAGGTCGAGGAGTACATCAAGAAGACGTACCGCAAGGGCGATCCCAAGGGCTTCTTCGTGGGCCCCAAGACGGCGCGGCTCTGCAAGGAAGGGCTCGTGCTGCGCGACTCCGCCTTCCGCGGTGGCACGGTGTTGCCCTACAAGTAGCCGCGGCGCCTCAGGGCAAGGCCACGGGCAGGGTGAAGGAGAAGGTGCTCCCCTGCCCTTCGTGGCTCTCCACGTTGAGCGTCCCGCCGTGCGCGGCCACCAGACTCCAGGCGATGCTCAGCCCCAGCCCCGTGCCGCGTCCCGGTGAATGGCTGGCCCGCCAGAAGCGCTCGAAGAGGTGCGGAGCGTCCTCGGCGGGGATGCCGGGCCCGGAGTCCTTCACGAAGACGCACACCTTCGCCCCCTCCACCCGGTGGGCCCGCACCTCGATGGCGCCGCCAGGGGGCGTGAACTTGATGGCGTTGCTCACCAGGTTGGCCAGCACCTGGAGGATGCGCTCGCGGTCGGCGAGCACCGGAGGCAGCTCTGGCGCCAGCGCCACCGTCAGGACCTGCCTCTTCTCCAGCGCGAGCGGCCGGAGCACCTCCAGCGCCTGCGCCAGCAAGGCGTCCACGGGGAGGGGCTGGAGCGTCAGGGGAATGGGCGTGCCGCGCAGGCGCGCCCGGTCCAGCAGGTTGCCGATGAGGCTGCTCATCTGCTGCTCGGCGAGGACGATGTTCTCCAGATAGCGGCGCCGGCGGTGTTCCTTCTCCGGCGCCGTGCCCGCATTCAGAATCATCTCCGCGTTCATCCGCACCGCGAGCAGCGGCGTCTTGATGTCATGGGAGACGACGGTGAGCAGCTCGTCGCGCCAGCGCACGGCCTCCTGGGCCTGAAAGAACAGCGCCTCCGCGCGCTCACGCAGGCGAACTTCGCGGCGCAGGGCATGCTCCTTCGGCAGGGCCACGGCCAGGAGGTTCGCCACCGCGTCCAGCAGCGCCAGCCCGTCCTCCCCCAGCCCCACCGACTCCACGTGGAGCACGCCCAGGACGCCTTCCTTCGCCACCAGCGGCAAAGTAACCATCCCGGGAACCCGGGCCGGTTCCGCCTTGAACACGCCCTCGATGGCGTCACGCCCTTGCAGGCTCACGCGCTCCAGGCCCACGAGGTACGCGTACGCGGAGGCGGCATGCGCCACGGCCTGGGACGGAGGGGACTCCATGCGCACGGGCGAATGCCACGCCATCAGACAGGGCCGCTCCGGGACGGGCCCTCCGGACGCATCCACCCCCTCCAGCAGGAGCGCGACGCGGAGCGGCAGCCATCGGGAAAAGCGGTCCACCAGCGCGGGAAAGCTGGCCGCGACACCGTCGGAAGCGCAGAGCAGCTGGCCTACCTCTTGGAGCTGCGCCAGATGGCGGTGGGCCTGCCCCCGCTTTCGCCAGGCGCGACGGAGCCGCCGGCGGGAGGCTGGGACATCCGGGTGGGCGGAGTCATCCCCCGCTGGGCTCCGCGGCGCCTTCATCGGGGGGGCCTCGTCCCTTCCACGGCCAGCAGCTCCTCACGGAGCGCGGCGGAGAGGACCTCGCCCGTCAGCGCCCCGAGGACACGCAGCCACTCCTCGACCAGGACCACCAGCGACTCCTCCAGCCGTTCCGGGTCGAATTCAGCCACGACCGGATGCAGCCCCTCGAAGCGAAGACCTTCCGATGTGACGGCGAGCGCCGACAAGTGAGGATGGGCCTGGACGACCCGCTGGAGCACTCGCTCCAGGATGACCACCAGGGTGACCTCCCCCAGGGCCGAACGGCCACGGCGCCACAGCGCCTGGAAGCCACGCTCGAACAGGTCCAGGAGCGCGGGAGGAGACGGGCGCGGCAGCTGGCGTTGACGCCAGGCACGCACGACCTCGTGAGGTGGGGGGTGCCGCTCTGACATGCAGTGGGCCGGCTGCGGTGCGACGCGGAAAGCCCCCTTCGCTTAATGAAGCCCCTGGCGAAAGTCCACTCGCCCAGGGGCTGGTACAACCCGGCCGACGGGCCTCAGCCGCCCGAAGCCACGGGGGTGGCCTGCCGCAACTGCGGGGCCTCCGAAACGAACTTCAGCTCCGGGTGCTTGTCCTCGGCGTGCTGGAGCGCCCAGTCATCCCGGAAGAGCACCAGGGGCAATCCGTCCCGGTCCTGCACCGTCTGACGGTTGCCTTCCCAGTCGAACGCCTTCGGGTCGAAGTTGGCGCCCACCACCCAGCGCGCATGGCTGAAGGGCAGCCGGTCGAGCGCGATCTTCGCGCCGTACTCATGCTCCAGGCGGTACTGGAGGACCTCGAACTGGAGCGCGCCCACCACGCCGACGATGGGGTCCTTCATGCCCATCTGCAGCTGCTGGAAGATTTGCACCGTGCCCTCCTCGGAGAGCTGCTCCAGGCCCTTCTCCATCTGCTTGCGGCGGAGTGGATCCCGGCTGCGGACGACGGCGAAGAACTCCGGGCTGAAGCGCGGCACGCCCTCGAACTCCACGCCGGTGCCCTCCGCCAGCGTGTCGCCGATGCGGTACAGCCCCGGGTCGAACAGGCCGATGACGTCCCCAGGCCACGCGTCCTCGATGGAGGTGCGCTCGGCGGCCATGAACTGGCTCGGCTTGGCCAGACGGACGTCCTTGCCCAGGCGCGAGTGGAAGGCGCTCATGCCCTTCACGTACCGGCCGCTCACCACGCGCATGAAGGCGATGCGGTCGCGGTGCGCTGGGTCCATGTTCGCCTGAATCTTGAAGACGAAGCCGGCGAACTTCGGGTGGGTGGGCTCGCGCGGCCCCTGCGTCGTCAGGCGCGACGTGGGCGCGGGGGCCAGGTCCAGGAAGGCATCCAGGAACGGGCGCACGCCGAAGTTGGTCATCGCGCTGCCGAAGAACATGGGCGTGAGTTGCCCCGCATCGCTCTTCTCGCGGGTGAACTCGTCGCCGCCGATGTCCAGCAGCTCGATTTCCTCGTGCAGCTTCGCCAGCTCCGTCTCGGTGAGGACCGTCTTGATTTCATCCGAGTCGATGGCGACCGAGCGCTCGCTCACCTCGGACTCGCCGTGGGAACCCTCGGTGGAGAAGACGTGGACGACGCGGGCCTGCCGGTCATAGACGCCGCGGAAGTCCGGGCCCATGCCGATGGGCCAGTTCATCGGATAGGAGCGGATGCCGAGCACCTGCTCCAGCTCGTTCATCAACTCCAACGGCTCGCGACCGTAGCGGTCCAGCTTGTTGACGAAGGTGAAGATGGGGATGCCCCGCATGCGGCAGACCTTGAAGAGCTTCTTGGTCTGCGGCTCTACGCCTTTGGCGGCGTCGATGAGCATCACCGCCGCGTCCGCCGCGGCCAGGGTGCGGTAGGTGTCCTCGGAGAAGTCCTGGTGACCCGGCGTGTCCAGCAGGTTCACCGAGTGGTCGCGGTAGCTGAACTGGAGGACGGACGAGGTGACGGAGATGCCGCGCTCCTTCTCCAGCTCCATCCAGTCGGACGTGGCATGCCGCCGCGCCCGCTTGGCCTTCACGCTTCCAGCCAGATGGATGGCGCCGCCGTAGAGCAGCAGCTTCTCGGTGAGGGTCGTCTTACCCGCGTCGGGGTGGGAGATGATCGCGAAGGTGCGCCGTCGGGCGACCTCCCTATGGAGCTCGTTCGTCATGACCCGGGGCCAACTATCACGGGCGGTGTTTCCTTGCAGCTTGCAAGCGGCGCTTGCCGAACGGCCAGGGCCCCATGCAAGGCTGCCGACCCACACCTACCCTCGGAGCCCCCATGAAGCGCACCCAGCATTCCACTGGAACCCCGTGGGAGCCCCAGGTGGGCTACTCGCGCGCCGTGCGTGTGGGCCCCTTCGTCTCCGTGTCCGGGACGACGGCCACCGATGCCCAGGGACACATCGTGGGCGTGGGGGACGCCTACCTGCAGGCCCGGCAGACGCTCCAGAACATCCAATCCGCCCTGGAGGCCCTGGGCGCCCGGCTGGAGGACGTGGTGCGCACGCGCATGTACGTCGTGGACATCCAGCAGTGGGAAGCGGTCGGCCGGGCGCATGGAGAGTTCTTCGCCCACATCCGCCCCGCCACGTCGATGGTGGAGGTCAGCCGCCTCATCTCCCCCGAAATCCTGGTGGAGATTGAAGCGGACGCCGTCGTCGCGGACGGCGCATGAAGGCGCGCTCCACAGTCCCTCAACACTTCTCCCGCAAGGTGGGTCCCTCAACGCAGCCGAGGGGGTCCTCACGTGTCGAGCATCAGCAAGTCGTTCAAGAAGGCGGTGAAGAAGGTCAAGAAGACGGCAAAGAAGGCGGGTAACACGGTGGTGGATACCGCCAACAAGGCGGCCGATACCGTCACAGGGACTGCCGGCACGGTCTCCAACCAGGTGAGCCGTGAGGCCGAGCAGCTCGCCCGGGAAGTGGACACCCTCACCCGCGACACCGCGAAGCTGGCGGAGCAGGCGTATGCGGAGTCCCTGGCTGCAGGGGAAGCCGCGTGGAACGAGATGGTGGAGCTGTCCACCCGCTTCCTCACGGACGCGCTGAGCGACGTCGCCGAGGCGCTGGCCGAGGACGTCTACCGCAAGCACCTGGCCCTCCTCGAGAGCATGGCCGAGACGGGCTCCGCGCTGCTGACGAATCCCACCCGCCGCAAGGAGGTGGACTTCCTCGTGGGCCAGTCCTCCCAGAAGAAGAAGGACGAGGACACGAACAAGACAGTCAGCTCGCTGTCTCAGGACGAGTCGGTCCAGCGCACTGGTAACGAGGCCCGGAGCAAGGGGCTCGGGACCCTCTCCATCGGCAGCGGCGGCAGCGCGACCTTCGGCCTGGGCCCCGAGGGAAACGTCGGCATCGCCTTCGACCACCCGGGGCAGACGCAAGTCCGGGGCTTCTTCGGCATCGGGGGCGTCGCAGGCGCCACCAAGGGTATCTCGATGAACTTCCAGTTTGGCGCGTGGGCCGACATGCCCTCCAAGCTCGCCGGCCCCGTGCTCACGGTCAGCCTCGGCGCCGGCGTCGGCAAGTTTTGCGGTAGCGCCCAGGTCGTCTTCAAGATGCCCATCACCGAGAAGGAATGGACGGCCTTCGCCACGAGTGGCAGGCTCGACCTCGCGGGCCTCGTCATGTGCCTCGGCGCGGAAGTCAGCACCTTCGCCAAAGACGGCGTGAGCGCCACGGTCGGCGGCGGCTACACCTGGGTGTACTGAGCGACAGCGCTGACACGACGAGACCCACCTGGGGACCGTGTCCATGAACCCATCGGCGCGCATCCTGGTTGTGGAGGACGATGCCCCCATCGCCGCGGGCATCGTTCGTGGATTGAAGCTCGCGGGCTTCCAGGTGGTGCTCGCCACGGATGGCGTGCTCGCGCTCGAGATGGCCGAGCGCGAGCACCCCGACCTGGTGGTGCTGGACCTCAACCTGCCCGGACAGGACGGCTTCGAGCTGCTGGAAGCCTGGCGCTTCCGGCTCCGTGTCCCCGTCATCGTCCTCACCGCGAGACAGGAACTGGAGGCCCGGCTGCGCTCCTTCGGCCTGGGGGCGGTGGACTACCTCCCCAAGCCCTTCTGGATGGAGGAGCTGGTCGCCCGCATCCGCGCACGACTGCTTCTCCAGGAGGAGCGCCCGCGACGCGTGCTGCACTGGGACGATGTCAGCCTGGACCTCGACGCCCGCGAGGCGAGCCGCGAAGGCACCGGCGCCCTGCCCTTCACGCGCCACGAGTTCGATGTGCTCGCCTATCTCGCGGAGCGCCCGGGACGGGCCCTGACACGCGCACAGATTGCCCAGCACGCGCTGCCGCCCAGCGAGGAGCGCGATGACCGGACCGTGGACTCTCACATCGCGCGCATCCGCAAGAAGCTGGGGCCCGCGGGCGCGCGCATCCAGACGTCCTGGGGGATTGGCTACCGGTTCGTCCCCGACGAGGAGCCCCGGTGAGGCTACGCAACCGCCTGGCCCAACGCATCCTCGTGGCCTCGGCGCTCCTGGGCCTGCTGGGCACGCTGGGCGCGTCCTTCCTCGCGATTGTCCTGGGCGTGGATGCCGCGCTGTCGCATGGCGTACGGATGTCCGCCGCCCTGGCGCTCGCGCCCCAGGCTTCGGAGTGCCGGACGACACCGGGGTGGCGCTTCCGGAGCCCGGACGGCGTGGAGGTGGAGGCGTACGACCTTGCCCAGGTGGGGGCGGGCTCTCCCGGCGCACGGCCGGACCCCGAGCTGCTCGCGCGACTCGCCCGAGGCGAGCGTGAGCCCACCCTCTTCTACCTCCCGCTCTTCCGTCCGGACTCCACGTGGGCGGGGGCCTCACTGCTGAAGGTCGCGGAGTCCGGACCCTGCAGCCTCCTGGAGTTCCGCTGGCCGCTCATGGACGAGCGCGCCACGGTGGGCGGGTGGGTCCTCGTGGCCGCCGTCCTCTTCACGATGCTCGCGGCAACGCTGTCCACCTTCGTCGTCGTCCACCCCCTCCTCCAGCGCCTGCGCCGTCTGCACCGGGCGGCGGGGATGCTCGGGGCGAGCCGGTATCGCTCCGCGGCGGATGGCCAGGACGATGAGCTGGGCGAGCTGTCACGGGTGCTCGACGCCACCCATGCCCGTGTCCAGGAGGACGCCACCCGCATCGAGGCCCAGAAACACGCGCTGGAGCGACACCTGGCGGACGTCGCGCACGACCTGAAGACGCCCATTGCCTCGCTCCAATTGTCGCTGGAGCTGGCCTCGACGACGCCCACCGAGCCGACCGCGGCGCTCCTCCGCCAGGGCATCGAGGACACCGTCTATCTCACCTCCCTGGTGGACAACCTCCATCTCGCTTGCCAGCTCGGAGAGGGCATCGACCCGACGGCGGGCGACCCGCGCGTGGAGCTGGGGCTGACCGTGGAGCGCGTGGTGCGCAGGCTCCAGCAGCTCGCGCGGTTGCTGGGGCTGACCGTGGAGTGCTCCCGGCCCGACGAGGCGCTCTGGGTGCGCTGCAATCCCACGATGCTGGAGCAGGCCCTGGGCAACCTGCTCCACAACGCCGTCACGCACGGCGAGGCGGGGGGCCACGTCGTGGCCGTCCTGGAGGATGCGGAACCCGGGCGCTTCCGGCTCACCGTGCTCGACGACGGGCCAGGCCTCTCTGCCGAGGAGCTCGAGCGCCTGGGCGAGCGCGGGTTTCGCACGCAGGCCACGCGGCGCCGGGCAACCCGGGGCAGCGGGCTTGGCCTGTCCATCGTCCGCGAGCTGTGCCAACGCGTCGGCTTCACACTCGCCTTCGCGCCCAACCCGCCGCGCGGCCTGAAGGTCGTCATTGAAGGACCTCGCGCCTCCACGAACGAGCCAGGCTGAGCGCTTCTGTCGTGAGCGTGGGCTGCAAGCCGGCCGCCTTGTCAGCCGCCCGCCGAGCCCGGTGCCACGGCGCGACCTGCGCGACAGGGGTGGCCACCGTCTTCGACGCGCCCCACCTTGAAGGCAGCTATGGGCGTTGCCTGGAAGGACAACATTGACGTCGCGGATGCGCTGGAGCGCGTCGCGGACCTGCTGGAGGAGCAGGACGCGATGCCCTTTCGGGTCGGCGCCTACCGGAAGGCCGCGGACACCATCGCGAAGTGGCCTCAACCCGTGGCGGAGCTGCTGGCCGAGGAAGGTGAAGCAGGGCTGCGCAAGCTCCCCGGCGTGGGGAAGAGCATCGCCGCGGCGATGGCGGAGCTGATTCGCACCGGACAGCTTTCCCTGCTCCAGCGGCTGGAGACAGAGCACTCTCCGGAGCAACTCCTGGCCAGCGTGCCGGGCATCGGCGCGGGGCTGGCCCGCCGCATCCATGACGAGCTGAGCGTGCGGACGCTGGAGGAGCTGGAGCAGGCCGCACATGACGGACGGCTGGAGCGCGTGGAGGGCTTCGGCCCCCGGCGCAGCGAACAGGTGCGCGAGCTGCTGGGCGCACGGCTGGGCAGGGAGCGGCGCAGCGCCGCACGCCGGAGCGAAGGGCGGGATGAAGGCCCCCGGCCGGACGTGGGCGTGCTGCTCCAGGTGGACGAGGAGTACCGGCGGCGCGCGGATGCAGGCGAACTGCGCCGGATTGCACCGCGCCGGTTCAATCCCTCTGGCGAAGCATGGCTGCCCGTGCTCCGCAAGAAGCTGGAGGGGTGGAACTTCCGCGCGCTCTTCTCCAACACCGCGCTGGCCCACCAGCAGAATGCCACCCATGACTGGGTGGTGCTCTACTTCGACCAGGACGGCGACGAGGGCCAATGCACCATCGTCACTGCGCATGGCGGTCCGCTCGACGGCCGACGTGTGGTGCGCGGACGCGAGGTGGAGTGCCTCGCGTACTACGGCGTGGAGTCCGAGGAAGTCGAAGCCCCGCAGCCCGGGGCCTGACGCACCGGCACGTCAATCATGCAGTGAGATGTAATGGATGAGGGCGGCGTAGAACTCCGGCTCATCGAAGGCGTCCGGTCCGACCCCCACCACATCCACATGGTCCTGAGGCACCACGCTGGACATGGACGTGCTCTGCGGACGCGATGGCGCGTTCAAATCATTGAGCGCGAGAATGGACGTGTCGTCCGTCACCGAGTCGAAGCCGAAGAAGGCGTCGTGGTAGCGCAGCCGACGCCCCATCTGCTGAGAGTTGATGCCCACCATGCCGTCGTCATCCGCTTCGTTGCGTACGCCGTCGCCGCAGCCGGCCGCACCGTCGTTGTCCCCATCCCCCGCGCAGTAGCCGTTGCCGTCGATGTCGAAGAGGAACTCCTTCAACAGGTACAGCGCCGGATTCACATTCCCCCCGAACTGCGCGGTGATGAGCGACACGTAGCGCTCCGCGTAGTTGCTGCTCACCGGATACTTCTCGTTGAAGGCCTTCATGCCCGTGACGACACCGTCCGAGGATGAATAGTCATTGAAGACGAGCTGCTTCGCCGCCGCATAGGCATCATTGCCCGGCGAATAGACGGAGTCGCCGTAGTAGCGCGCCAGCGCCGCGATGACGCTGGTGACGCCCGTTTTCTGGTCGAGGATGTACTTCGCCACCGGCGAGCCCCGGTGCGGCGAAGACACACTGGCCAATACCGCCACCGACGTGGCGCCCCTGCGCTCCCGCAGCACGCGCGCCGCCTTCCGCGCGTCGATGCCCCCTTGAGAGTGGCCAATGATGCTCACCTTCGAGGCACCCGTCGTCGCCATGAAGCCCTCGATGTCGTCCGCCAGGTCCAACCCGCGGACCTCCGAGGACTGAAACGCCGCCACCTGTGCAACGAAGGCGCGTTGTCCCGGGTCGAGGTCGCTGTTGCAGTTCGTGTCGAAGCGCGACTCACAGGCCTCGCCCACGAAGGTGCCGAAGTCGTTCCCCCAGTAGTCGTAGCCGAGCAGGTCATCGAACCCGCCCATGCCGTGCGCGAACACCACGGGGTATTGCGTCTTCGCCGCGCCGGCCCAGGACGCGGGAGCCCCTGCCAGCACTCCGGCGAACAGCCCCGTCATGACCACCCTTTGAATCCGATTCATGCGTCCCCCTCGAATGCACCACTGGGGGATTGGAGCAGTGGATACGCAGCTCGGGTCACCCGAAAGCGAGCCGCCATCACCCAGCCGACACCCGAAGCCTCGAGCTGTCTTGCGGGCCGCATCCGAAAGCCCGCCCCGGTGACACAAGCCCCCGGGGCGGGGCGTGGAATCAGGGCGCGGGCGAATACAACCCGGCGGAGGACAGCGAGCCGCTGGGGCTCAGACCTCCCGACACCAGCACGCGGCCAGAGCCCACCAGCGTCACCACGCCCGCGCTGGTGAGCGCCGTGGGCAGCGCTCCGGCGCTGTGCCATTGGCCGCTGGCCGGGTCATACACCTCGGCCGAGGCCAACAAGCCCACGGTGCCCCCTCCGTCACCGCCCAACACCAGCACGCGGCCGGAGGGCAGCAGCGCGGACATCGGTCCGTAGCGGGCGTGCTGCATGGACGTGAGCGAGGTCCAGGTGCCCGTCGCCGGGTCGTAGAGCTCAGCCGTGGCGAGCGCCCCCCGCGCGCCCCAGCCTCCGGCCACCAGCACCTTGCCCGACGGCAGCGCCACCGCCGTGTGGCCATAGCGCGGCCCGGACAGGGAGCCGGTGAGCGTCCACTGCCCCGTGGACACGTCATAGAGCTCCGCCGAGGACGTGTCTCCATCCTGCGTGTTGCCTCCCACCACCAGGACCTTGCCGGACGGCAGTGACGTCGCGGTGTGGTACTGCCGACGGCGGCTCATCACCCCGGTGGCGGTCCACGTCCCGGTCGCCGCGTCATACAGCTCCGCGGTGGCCAGCATGCCAGAGAAGCTGGAGCTCATCCGGCCTCCCGCCACCAGGACCTTGCCGTTGGGCAGCAACGTCGCGGTGTGGCGCGCACGCGGCGCAGCCAGCGCTCCCGTGGAAGTCCACGTGCCCGTGGCCGCGTCATAGAGCTCCGCCGAGGGCAGATAGCTGGACGACGTGCTCTGGCCTCCCGCGGCCAGCACCTTGCCATTGGGCAGCAGTGTCGCGGTGTGGAGATAGCGCGCGGTGAGCAGCGTGCCCGTCTGCAGCCAGTGGCCCGTGGCCTCGGAGTAGCGCTCCGCGCCCGTCAATGCCGTGCTGCCATTCGCGGTGCCACCAACCGCGAGGACCTCGCCCGAAGACAACACCGTCAAGGAATGGTGGTACCGCGCGGACAGCATGGCATTGGCCGCGCGCCAGGGGAGCGTGGGTGGGACGTAGCGCTCGGCGGAAGCGGTGCGCAGGACGCCGTCCGGGCTTCCGCCCGCGACCAGCACCTCCCCCGTGCCCAGCAGCGCGGCGGTATGGCCCAGCCGGCTGGTGCCCATCGAAACCGTAGAGGTCCAGAGCGCGTTGACAGGGTCATACAATGCAGCGCTCTGGAGGTAGGGCTCGCTGCCATCCGAGCCACCGGTGATGAACACCTCGCCGGAGTGCAGCACCGTCGCGGTGTGGTGCGCGCGCTCGACGGGCATCAGGCCCCCCGCGGAACCCCAGACACCCGTCTCCACGGTGTACAGCTCCGCGCTGCGCGTCGCGGTGATGTCATCCACCAGCCCGCCGGACACCAGCACCTTGCCATTCAGCAGCGCCGTCGAAGCATGCCCCGTGCGCGGCGAGCTCATGGCGGCGGTGGAGGACCAGGTTCCCGTGGCGGGGTCATAGAGCTCCGCGCTCCGGAGGACGGTGCCCCACGAACTGGAGCGCCCGCCCGATACCAGCACTTTTCCATTGGGCAGCAGCGTCGCCGCGTGTCCCATGCGCGGGGCCGTCATGCTGTGGGTGGCGCTCCAGGTCCCCGTGTCGGCGTCATACAGGCGCGCCGTCCTCAACGCGGTTCCCGTGCCGTCCTCTCCGCCCATCACCATCACCTTGCCGTTGAGCAGCAACGTGGCGGTGTGTCCCGAGCGAAGGGAGTCCAGGCTGCCGGTGGAAGACCAGGTCCCGGTGGCCACGTCGTACAGCTCCGCGGTGCCGGTGGTCGCGGCGGCGACGTCACCGCCCACCACCAGCACCTTGCCATTGGGCAGCAACGTCGCGGTGTGACGCCGGCGGATGACATTCATGCTCCCCGCGCTGAGCCACTGCGCGGTCGCCACGTCGTATTGCTCGGCGCTCATGGAGGACTGGCCACCGGCGACCAGCACGCGGCCATTGGGCAGCACCGTGGCCGTATGGTCCAGCCGCTGAGTGGACATGCTGGCGGTGCCTACCCAACTGACGGAGGCGAGCTCGGCGTCCTGGTTCCATGGCTCATGCAGCGCGTCTGCAAAATCCTCGTGTGAGCATCCTGCGAACACGAGCGTCATCAAGAGCGCGGCCTTCCGGCCGAACCCGACAGGTTCAAACATAGGTGGGGGTCCTTTGTGTGACGGGGGGATGCGCGGCGGGACCGCGCCCGGCGCCTTTACCCCAGCCCTGCACGGGCGGACCATCGCACCACCCAAAACTGAACACATCAATACGTGGGGCCTTGGGCACCCACCCGTGCGGGGTAAAGCCAAAGGCGCGCCGCGCCAGGCCATGCAATTCAAGCAACTTCAGAATTGCTCGCCAAGCGAACGTCGGCCGCCTCCTTCAAATCCTCCCGGCCTGTTTCGGAGGGCGCAGCGGCGACAAACGCGCCGCATCGATGATAATGCAAACTAATCTCAAAATGAAAATATGAACCATCCAGAGCTCCTTGACTCGCCCGGCGCCGCTGTCGAACCGAGGAGCGGCGTGGCATATCCGCCGGAACGTCCCTCGGTTTTCGCGGTCACGTTTCGGAGAACCTCCCATGCGCCGTTTCCATCGCCCGCTCGTCGCGGCACTGTTCGCCTCCGGTCTGGCTACCGCTGCTCCCGCTGCTGCTTTCGAGCTGAAGCATGAGACTGGCACGCTGAGCGTGCCAGCCACGCCGTCCCGCCTCGCCGTCTATGACCTCGGCGTGCTCGACACGCTGAACGCGCTCGGCATCCGTGCCGTGGCTGTGCCGAAGGCCACCTTCCCGGCCACGCTGTCCGCCTACAACAACAATGGCGTGCCCCAGGCTGGCAGCCTGTTCGAGCCCGATACCAAGGCCCTCGCGGAGCTGAAGCCGGACCTCATCGTGGTGGGTGGGCGCTCGCGGAAGCAGGCCGAGGCCCTGAGCGCGCTCGCGCCCACCGTGAACCTGTCCGTTCGCGCCGACCACTTCGTGGAGGACGTGACGGGCCAGACGCTGGCGCTGGGCAAGGCCTTCGGCAAGCAGAAGGAAGCCGACACGCTGGTGAAGAACTTCGAGAAGGAGCGGGCGGCGCTGAAGAAGCTGACGGGCGGCAAGTCCGCCGTGATGCTCTTCACCCTGAATGGCAACGTCATGGTGCACGCGCCCGGCGACCGCTTCGGTTATCTCCACGAGCTGACGGGCTTCAACGCCGTGGTCCCGAAGGCGGAGGGCAGCAACGACGGCCCGCGCCCGCCGGCCGGGTCGCCCGAAGCGAAGGCCCGTCAGGAAGCCGCGGCCGCCCTGCTCAAGAAGGCCGTGGCCGCCAACCCGGAGTGGCTGGTGGTGCTGGACCGCGGCGCCGCGACCGGCGGCGGTGAGAACAAGGCCCTGGAGACGCTGGCCAAGCACCCGGAGCTCAGCCAGACCCGCGCCTTCAAGCAGGGCCGGGTCATCGTGGTGGACGCCCCGAGCTGGTACATCGTCGGTGGCGGTATCGCGAACGTGACCCGAATCGTCCAGGACACGGCCCGCGGCCTGAAGAAGTAGGCTCTGGCGGTCATCCTCTCCCCGGGGCGGCGCGCGTCACCGCGCTGGGGAGAGGCGCTTCCTGCCCGCGTCAGCTGCTCGCCGACGTGTACCGGCGGATGGAGCGCAGCCACACCTGACGTGAGCCCCAGGCGAAGAGCCCCGCGCCCACCACCGCGCCCACGAGCGACTGGGGCGGCAGCCGTCCCAGCATGGCCTGCGCCGGGAAGGTCGTCATCAACGCCAGCGGAATGACGTACGTGAACACCATCGTCAGGACGCCGCGCCCCACGCCCTGGAACACGGAGGACGGCCAGCGCGCGAAGTCGAAGATGGAGGTGAACAGGTACGTCAGGTTGTCCACCCGCACGACGAAGAACGCCGCGCTCACCGTCAGAATCCACAGCGAGTAGAGCAAGAGCGTGCTCGTCCCCAGCAGCAGCACGGAGGCCAGCAGCCCCGTCACCGACGGCCACCGTCCCAGGTGCATGAAGGCGTAGACGAACAGCCCGATGCCCGTCAGCACGTTGAAGGCCCGCCACGGCTGGAAGCGCTGCGTGGACACCAGGAACTGCGCGTCCGCCGGCTTGAGCAACACGAAGTCCAACGTGCCCTTGCGGATGTGCTCCACCACCCCCGTGAGGCTGGGGTTGATGGCGCCCTCCAGGATGCCCTGCAGCAGCGTGAACCAACCCACCACGAGCAGCGCCTCGCCGAAATTCCAGCCCTCGATGTTGGGCCGCTCACCGTAGACGACGAACAGCGGCGCCAGCGCCGTGAAGGTCCAGAAGAGGGACGTCAGCCCCTCCGTGAAGAAGTCCGCGCGGTACTGCAGGGACAGCAGCCCCGACGCCTTGAGTTGAATGCCCAGCAGCCGCAGATAGCGCTTCACCTTCACGTCAGCCCCCGAACGCCGCGAAGCGCCGCACGCCCTGCTTCCACGCCACCGCCGCCAACGCCCCCAGCACCGCCACCCAGGCCCACTGGGCCGCCAGCAGCCGCAGGGACTCCTCCCAGCCATAGGCCCCCGTCAGCATCTCCACCGGGACGCCAATCTGATAGCGGAAGGGCAACCAGTCGATGATGGTGCGCAGCGTGGGCGGCAGCAGCTCCACCGGGTACATGTAGCCGGAGCACACGAAGAAGAGCACCAGCCACACCTCCAGCACCTTCTGGCTGCTCTCCAGGAAGAAGCACAGCGCGCCAATGGCCACGTTGGCCAGGAAGGCCACGGCCCAGCCGCCAATCACCGACAGCACGACGAAGCCCCACTGCCACGCGTGCTGGGGCACCGCCTTCTGCCCCACCAGCGCCACGCTCAGCAGCATCACCGGCACCGCGACCATCAATCGCATGGGGAAGGCGGCGATGCTCTCCACCGCGTAGGCCCACAGCGGGGAGATGGGGCGAAGCAGGCGCATGGCCAGCGTCCCCTGCTTCACCTCCCAGTTGATGAGCCACGCCGCCCACGACGTGGCCAGCTGCCGCACCGCGAAGGTGGCCAGGAAGTAGCTGATGAAGTCCGCCTCGCCGAAGCGGCCCACGGGCGCCTCGCGTGACACCGCCATCCACAGCACCATGTTGACCAGCGGCATGGTGGTGGACAGCACCCAGATGAGCATCTCCGCGCGGTAGGCCACCGCCTCCGCGAACCCCACCCGCAGCAGCGTGGGAAAGGCGCGCAGTGTGGTCCGGGCGCTCATGCGGGCACCGGCTCCGACACCGCCGCCCGGCGCGCCTTCGACTCCGCGAACAGTTCGCTCATCACCTCTTCCAGCGGCGCGTTCTCCACCGTGAGGTCCATCACCGGCAACGTGGACAGCGCGCGGGTGATGGTGGCGTTGACCGCCTCCTGCTGGACCTGGAGCACCGCGGTGCCGGGCTCGTGCGTCACCACCCGCCCCAGCGGCGACAGGCGCTCGGCGTCCACCTCCTCCGACAGGCGCAGCACCACACGCTTCTCCGGCCGCACCCGCTGCACCAGCGCGTCCAGGCCGCCGTCGTATGACAGGAGGCCCTTGTCGATGACGATGACCCGGGGGCACAGCGCCGCCACGTCGTCCATGTAGTGGCTGGTGAGGATGAGCGTGGCGCCGTACTTCTCGTTGTACTCCTTGATGAACGTCCGCATGGTGGCCTGCATGGCCACGTCCAGGCCGATGGTCGGCTCGTCCAGGAAGAGCACCCGGGGCTGGTGGATGAGCGCCGCGGCCAGCTCGCACTTCATCCGCTCCCCCAGCGACAGTTGACGGGTGGGCTTGCCGATGAGGTCCCCGATTTCCAGGAGCTCAATCAGGTCCGACATCGTCTTCTTGTACTGGGCCTGGGGCACGTCGTAGATGGCGCGGTTGAGTTCGAACGTCTCCGCCGGAGGCAGGTCCCACAGGAGCTGCTGTTTCTGCCCCATGACGAGCATGATTTTCTTGAGGAAGGTCTCCTCCCGCTTCTGCGGGACATGGCCGTCCACCGTCACCTCGCCGTCGGAGGGATAGAGCAGGCCGGAGAGGACCTTGAGCGTCGTCGTCTTCCCGGCGCCATTGGGGCCCAGGAAGCCCACCCGCTCCCCGGGGCGGATGTCGAAGGAAATCCCATCCACGGCCTTCACCGTGGTGTAGCTACGGTGGATGAGCGAGCGGAGGGCCGCCTTCAAGCCCGGCGGGCGCTTATGGACTTTGTAGTGCTTGCGAAGGCCGCGAACGGAAATCATGTGCGACCAGGGTTTAACGCGCTCTCCCCCTCCATGGCGATCTCGCCGTTGACGGCTTGGCGGGACGACAATCGGTTGGCAACGGCCGCGGCGGGACGCGGCCTCACAGGTGAAGGCTGGGTTCGATGAGCAACGCATACAGCAAGGACCTGGAGCGATGGATGCCGCGGCTCATCGCCGTCTGGCGCGCGTCACGCGGCCGGGGCGGTGGCGGCGGGCCGGAGACGCGCCTGACGCCCCAGGAGGTGAAGGAGGTGGCCGCGGGTGTCCGCCAGCTCTCCCTGGGCCTCACGCGGGAGCGGCAGCTCGCCGGCGCGCGGTACATGGACGACCCGAAGCTTTTGGGCGCCTATCTCCTCTTCTACTGGCCGGTGTCCTATGCACAGGCCCGGCAGGTGCTCGGCGAGCTGCCGAACCGCCCCCGGCAGGTGCTGGACCTGGGCAGCGGTCCGGGCCCGGTGGCCTTCGCCGCCCTGGACGCGGGCGGGGGCCAGGTCACCGCCGCCGACCGCAGCAAGGCCGCCCTCACCCTGGCGCGAAACCTGGCCACCGAGGCCGGTGAGGCCCTGGCCACCCGCGACTGGGACCCGACGAAGAAGGGCGCCACGCTGCCCGACGGCCAGTTCGACCTGATTACGATGGGCCACGTCGTCAACGAGCTGTACGGCACGGGAGACGCGGCCACGGCCCCCCGCGCCGCGCTGCTGGAGACGATTCTGGCGAAGGTGAAGCGCGGCGGCAGCCTGCTGGTGATGGAGCCCGCGCTGCGCGAGACGAGCCGCGGCCTGCTGCACGTGCGCGACGCCATGGTGGCCAAGGGCTACGCCGTCCGCGCGCCCTGCATGTACCGCGGCCCCTGCCCCGCCCTGGTGAAGGAGACGGACTGGTGCCACGCCGAGCGCGCCTGGCCCATGCCTCGCGTGGTGGAGGAGCTGGCGCGCGCGGCGAGCCTGCACAAGGAATCGCTGAAGATGAGCTACCTGGTGCTGGCCCCCAAGGACGAGGCGTGGCCGGAGCTGACGCCCGGGCGCCTGTTCCGCATCGTCTCCGAGCCCCTGGAGGGCAAGGGCCGGCACCGCTACATCGGCTGTGGCCCCGAGGGCCGCGTGGGCCTGGCGATGCAGGAGCGCCACCGCAACGAGCGCAACGAGCGCTTCCTCAAGCTGAACCGGGGCGACGTCATCTCCGTGACGGAGACGGAGCCCAAGGGTGACGGGCTCGCGCTCGACGAGCGCACCGAGGTGCGGGTGGTGGCGCCCGCGGGCAAGGGCGTGCCGCCCCCGCCTCCGAAGGAGGACGCGCCTTCGAGCCCGGGAACCGGCCCGCGCCCGGGCGCGCCCTCCTGAGTGAAGCACCCGGCCCCTGACGCCCCGGGGCCGGAAGACGCATGGCCTGGCTCAGTGCCGGGCCTGGGCATAGCCTCCCGTGAGGACGTCACACATGTGGCGGAAGGCCTTCACGCCGTCCTTCATGGCGCCCACCGCGCCCTGCGCGAGGACGGTGGCCTGCACGCGGACCAGCCGCAGCCGGCGCGGCGCGGGCGTGTGAGGCGAAGTCGCAGGACGGATGAGCGAAGCGATGTTCATGGCGTGCTCCGTGGGGTGTGGGAGACAACCGGCAGTCTCCACCCCGTCCGCGAAGCCCCCGTTGCGGCGCGGTGAACTCGCCGTCACATCGTCCGTGGCCTGCCTGACAGAGCGCCCTCCGGGCAGGAAGCCCGCCGCACACTCCAGACGCCCTGCCACCAGCGGACGGAAGGCCCACGGCGGGGCCCCTGTTAGGGTCGGCCGCTCCCACCGCTACGGAAGGCCTGCCCGTGTCCGTGTCCCACCGGCCGCTGCGTTCGCTGTACCCGCCCCTGGAGCCCTACCGCACCGGACGCCTGCGCGTCTCCGGTGGACATGAGGTGTACTTCGAGGAGAGCGGCAATCCGGAGGGCAAGCCGGTGCTCTTCGTCCACGGGGGGCCCGGCGGAGGAACGGACCCGCGCCAGCGCCGCTTCTTCGACCCGACCGCGTACCGCATCATCCTGTTCGACCAGCGCGGCTGCGGACGCAGCACGCCGCACGCGAGCCTGGAGGAGAACACCACCTGGGACCTGGTGGCCGACATGGAGCGGCTGCGCGAGTTCCTGGACATCTCCCGGTGGCAGCTCTTCGGCGGCTCGTGGGGCAGCACCCTGTCCCTGGCCTATGCCCAGACACATCCCGAGCGCGTCTCGGAGCTGGTGCTGCGCGGCATCTTCCTGCTCCGCAAGCAGGAGATTGACTGGTTCTATCAGCGAGGCGCCAGCGCCCTCTTCCCGGATGCGTGGGAGTACTACCTGGAGCCCATTCCGCTCGAGGAGCGTGGGGACCTGCTGGCGGCCTACCACCGCCGGCTGATGGGCTCCGACGTGAAGGCGCAGCAGGAGGCCGCGCGCGCGTGGAGCGTGTGGGAAGGACGCACCAGTTGCCTGTACCCCAACGCGGAGCTGGTGGCGCGCAACAGCGGGGACACCTTCGCGCTCGCCTTCGCCCGCATCGAATGCCACTACTTCGTCAACCGGGGCTTCCTGCGCAGCGACACCCAGCTGCTCGACGACGTGCACCGCATCCGCAACATCCCCGCCGTCATCGTCCAGGGGCGCTATGACGTGGTGTGCCCCCCAGAGAGCGCCTGGGCCCTGCACAAGGCGTGGCCGGAGGCGGAGTTCATCATGGTGTCCGACGCGGGGCACTCCGCGAACGAGCCGGGCAACACCTCCGCGCTGGTGGATGCCACGGACCGCTTCCGCGGGCGCTAGCGCCTGCTCACTCCAGCGCCGGAACCGCCGCCGTGTCGCGCTCCGCGTCCACGCGGCGGAAATAGAGGATGACCCACAGGCCCAGCAGCGCGGCCACCGTCACCATGGCTTCGCCCGCGAACGCCCCTGCCTGCGGTCCCCACGCCGCGGTGGCCAGCTTCCCCACCACCACCGTCAGCGCGTTGAAGAAGGCGTGGGCGCCCACCGCGAGCCAGTACCACTTCACCTCGCCACGGATGAAGCGCTGGAGCACCACCACCGACAGCGCGATGTGCACCACCATGGAGCCCAGCCGCTCGTAGGCCCCCAGCAGCGGCATCCACCAGTCCAGCGCGGCGATGGTGGCCTTGGCTTCCACCACCTGCGCCACCTGCTCCGGCTTCAGCGGCAAGGTGGAGGGGTCCAACTTGGACAGGACGATGACGTTGACGAGCCCCAGCGCCGCCAGCCCGCCCACCAGCAGCGCCGACTCCAGGCCGCCGTGGCCCACGCCGAAGCCCACCGCGTCGCGCCAGCGGCGGAAGTCCTTCAGCGGCTTGCGGAAGGCCCACAGCCGCGCCGTCTCCTCGAAGAGGCCCGCGGTGAGGGACAGCACGACAATCCAGACGCCCAGCAGCACCGAGGACGTCTTCAGCGCGTCGCGCATGAAGTACTGCGCCACCTGCACCATGGGCAGCCGGGTGAGCAACTGCGACAGCGCGAACGCCGCCGCGCCCCAGCCCACCACCTTCCAGGCCACGCCCAGCCGCCGGCGCGCCCACAGCACCATGCCCACCGGCATCAGCACGTCGAAGGTGATGGCCACCGCGTAGCTGGCGACCAGCCTCGTATCCACAGCGTCCACGCGGTCTCTCCCCTCCAGGAAGCACAGGCTCCTGAAGCCCAGCATCGAGGACACCAGCGAAGCGCCGCCCGATTCCAGGGGAAATCGCCGAACCGCCAGGACTTTCCTGTTTTGACCCGAAAAACAGGCGGAGCCTCTCTCTGAGGGGTGGAGCTTCTCCCCCAGCCGAAAGGCAGACGCCATGCAGCTTCCTGGACACCTCCACCGAACGGGCCTCGTCGCCCTGGTGGTCCTCACCACCCTGCTCAGCTTCCTGCGCCCCGCGCATGTCCTGGCGGCGGACCGGGGCGCGTGGGCGCCCAACACCTCGTACACCGTGGGCGACATCGTCTCCCACGGAGGCAAGGGCTACGACTGCCGCCAGTCGCACCAGTCCCTCGTCGGATGGGAGCCCCCCAACACCCCGGCGCTCTGGCTGGAGCGGACAGGGAATCCGCCGCCGGATACCCAGGCGCCCTCCGCGCCGCCGTCGCTCACATCCACCGCGAAGACGCATGAGAGCGTGTCGCTGTCCTGGGACGCGTCCACGGACAACGTGGGCGTCACCAGCTACGAGGTCTTCACCAACGCGGGCACGTCCGCCTCCGCGTCGACGGCGGGCGCCACCCACGTCACGGTGACGGGCCTGGCCGCGAACACCACGTACACCTTCACTGTGAGGGCGCGCGACGCCGCAGGCAACCACTCGGCGGCAAGCAGCGCGCACAGCGTGACGACCTCCCCGCGCCCCGCGCCCGACACCGTGCCGCCCTCCGCCCCCAGCGCCCTGCGCGCCACTGGCGTGAGCAACAGCAGCGTGTCGCTGTCCTGGGGCGTGTCCACGGACGACGTGGGCGTCACCGGCTACGAAATCTTCGTCAACGGGAGCGCGTCCGCGTCCGCGACCACCTCGGGCGCCACCCACGCCACGGTGACGGGCCTGGCCGCGAACACGACCTACTCCTTCGCCGTGAAGGCGCGGGACGCCGCGGGCAACCGCTCGGCGGCGAGCAATAGCGTCTCCGCGACAACGACGGGGACGCCGCCCGCGGGGAACAAAATCATCGTGGGCTACTGGCACAACTTCGACAACGGCTCGACGAACATCCGGCTGCGGGACGTCTCCGCGAAGTTCAACGTCATCCAGGTCGCCTTCGCCGAGCCCGTGGGTGGCCCAGGCTCCGGCCGCATGGCCTTCACGCCGTACAACGCCAGCGTCGCGGACTTCAAGGCGGACATCGCCCTGCTCAAGAGCCAGGGCCGCAAGGTGCTCATCTCCATCGGCGGAGCGAATGGCACCGTCCACCTGGATGACGCCACCGCGCGGCAGGACTTCGTCACCAGCATGCAGGCCCTCATCGACACCTACGGCTTCGACGGGTTGGATTTGGACCTGGAGGGCAGCTCGCTGTCACTCAACGGCGGGGACACCGACTTCCGCAACCCCACCACGCCGCGAATCGTCAACATCATCCAGGCCACGCGCCAGCTCCTCAACCAGAACGGCCCGGGCTTCCTCCTCACCATGGCGCCCGAGACGGCCTATGTCCAAGGCGGCATGGCCGCGTACGGCGGTCCCTGGGGCGCGTACCTGCCCGTCATCTACGCGTTGCGAGACAGACTGACGTACCTGCACGTGCAGCACTACAACACCGGCACCGTCATGGCGCTCGACGGCCGGGCCTACGCGCAGAGCACGCCGGACTTCCACGTGGCCATGGCGGAGATGATGCTCCAGGGGTTCCCCGTCGGCGGCAACACCGGCGCGATGTTCCCAGGGCTGCGGCCGGACCAGGTACTCATCGGCCTGCCGTCGTCACCGCAGGCGGCGGGCGGCGGGTACACGACGCCGGCCAACGTGCACAAGGCGCTCGACTACCTGCTCAAGGGACAGTCCTTCGGCGGAACCTACGTGCTGCGCAATCCCGCCGGCTACCCCGGCTTCAAGGGCCTGATGACCTGGTCCATCAACTGGGACGCGTTCACGAACTTCGAGTTCTCCAACAGCCATCGCGCGTACCTGGACACCTCCCCCTAGCGCGCCCCGGCGCGCGGGCAGCGCTCCTCCATGCAATCGATTGTCATCTGCGACAGTGCCCCAGCTCGGTCCGCGCGTCCGCCGTCTCCTGGACATAGGCCTTGCGCCACACGGACAGCTCCTCCCAGGCGCGGCGGGCCTCTCCGCAGGCCTCTTCCACCGCGCCCGTCAACCGGAGCGCCCGCGCGAGCCGGCGGCGCACCCTGGGGACACGTGCGGAGACCACCTGCCGGGCCGTGAGGTCCGCCAACGCGGTCCGCAGCGGCACCAGGGCCTCGGCGGGCTGACCTCTCGCGAGATGGACGTCCCCTAGGAGCAGCAGCGCCTCCATGCGCTCGGACGACGACGGCCCCAAATCTCTCTCCATGACCACGAGCGCCTGCTCGATGTGACGGCGTGCCTCGTCCACCTGCCCCAGGAAGAGCAGCGCATCCGACAGGTAGCGCAGCGACGTGCCATCCAGCTCCCCCTTGTCGGCCAGGGGCCGCTGGAGCGAGACACCGCGAGCGTGGAAGCCACGGGCCTCGTCCGGACGCCCCAGGAGACGCAGCAGCCGGCCCACCTCGTGCGCATCCAACGCCACCTCCGGGTGGGTGGCGCCATAGGCACGCTCGCGATGCGCCAGGAGGCCTCGGGCATACTCCAGCTCCGGCAAGCGCTCGCCCTGCTCGCCCAGCACCCCCAGCCGATTCGACTTCACCCCAATCAACACCGGGCTGTCGGCGGCCACGCTCTTGAGCGCCACGGCCCAGCTCTCCTCCGCTGCCTCCCGCGCCTGGGCCGCATGCCCCCACTCGACGTAGACGAGGGTCAGGTTGGACAAGGTCCGGGCCACTGACAGGTTCTCCTCCCCCAGTGACTGGCGAAGGATGACCAGCGCCCGCTTGAGGACGGCCTCGGCGCTCGATAGCTCCCCCAGGAGGGCCAGCGTGCCCCCCAGGTTCGACAGGGCCCGCCCTGTGTCCCGGCGCGCCGGCCCGAAGTGCGTCTCATGGACGCGCAGCGCCTCCTCCTGCCAACGCTTGGCCTCCAACAACCGCCCCTGCTGCCGGGCCAGTTGGCCCAGCCGGCCGTTCAGCTCCGCGCGGGTGAACGCCTGGCCCCGAGCGGTGACGGTCTCCAGCGAGGCACGGAGCATCGACTCGGCCTCCGAGAAGCGGCCCTCCTGCTCCAGGAGCTCCGCCTGCACCTGGTCCAGCATGGTGTCCAGCTCGGGGTCTCTGAGCGTCTCCGCCACGGCCCGGGCGCGATGCAGGAAAGGCCACGCCTCCTGGGGCTGGCCCATCCCGTACCCATGCAACCAGGCCTGGAAGTGCAGCACCCGCGCGAGCACGCCCAGATGCCGCCCGGCCTCGGCCGCCAGGGAGCCCTGGGCCAGGGACACGCGCGCGTCCTCGATGGCTCCCGCGTCCTCCTGCAATCGCGCGCAGAGGTGATGCGCCTCGGCTTCCAGCGGCCGATGATGGGTGGCGAGCGCGCGCTCCCGGGCGGCAAGCGCGATTCGCAGCCCCTCGGGGGTATGCCCCGCGAGCCGCTCCGCGTTCGCCCGCGCGAGCTCCGCGCGCACCGCGTCCACCTCCGCACGCGCCTTCGGGTCCTCCGGCGGAGACACGGCCTCCTGCAACGTGCGCACGTCCGCGCAAGCGCCCACGCCGCCGAGCGACGCCCCCAGCCCGAAGCCCCGCTCCACCGTCCGCGCGTCCGCCCCCTGGAGCGCCACCGTCAGCCGCGACAGTTCTCCCAGCCGCTGGTCCAGGCACGTCATCCGCAGCCCCAGCGCCGCTTCCGACTGCTCGCCGAAGACACGCGTCGCCTCGCACGCGGACTGATGCGCGCGCGTCCAGTCCTGCGTCCACTGCTCCAGCGTGGAGGCCACGGCCTGGAACGAAGCCTCGGCCGCGGGGGCGCCCGTCGCCAGGAAGGCCTGACGCGTGGACTCACGCACGGACGCGTCCCAGATGCCCGCGAGGTGCCGTTCACTGCCCTGACAGGCTTCGCTCGGCGCCGCCGCGGAAGGCCCCAGCACGAGGAACCCCAGGCCCACCAGTCCTCCCGCGAGCACCGCCGTGGCCGCGCTGCGCTTCCAGGCCCCCACCTCCCGCGCGAGGCGGGCTCGCAGCACCTGCATGGACTCGAAGCGCCGCGACGGGTCCACGGAGAGGCCCCGCCGCACCACGGCCTTGAGCCACGAGGGTACGCCCCGCTGCTCCGGACGCACCTCCTGGCGCTGCATGGACGCCAGGAGTTCCTCGCGCGTGGCCCCCGCGAAGGGCCGCTGCCCGTTGAGCGCTTCGTAGAGCGCGACGCAGAAGGCGAACTGGTCCGAACGGGCATCCCCCCGCTCTCCGCGAAGCTGCTCCGGCGCGCCATAGGCGGGCGTCCCCAGGAACGTGCCGGTGACGGTGAGCGGTGCCTCGCCGGAGTCGATGGCCGCATCCTCCCGCGGAGGCCCCAGCCCCACCGCGGCGTTGGCCAGGCCAAAGTCGGTGATGCGCACCTGACCGTCGCGCGTCAGCAGGACGTTGTCGGGCTTGAAGTCGCGGTGGATGATGCCCAGCGCGTGCGTGGCCGCGAGCCCATCCGCCGCCTGGGTGAAGCGCGCCAGGATTTCCCGGCGCGTGCGCGGCTTCTCCGCCAGCCACCGCCCGAGCGTGCCGCCCTCGACGAGCTCCATCACCAGGAAGAGCTGTCCCTGGAACTCGCCCACGTCATGCAACTGGGCGACATGGGGATGCGACAGGCGGGCCATCGTGCGGGCCTCGCGCTCCAATCGCTGACGCGCCTGGGCCAGCGAGTCCTCCCCAAGCCTCGCGAGGTTCAGCAGCTTCAGCGCCACCTTGCGGTCCAGCTCCGGGTCATAGGCCGCATGGACGCGCCCCATGCCACCTTCGCCGAGCAGCCCGAGCACCACGTAACGTCCCACCCGCGCACCGGAGACGAGCAGCCCCGTGTCGACCAACGGGGGAGGATTCTCCAGCCCCCCCAGCGCGGCGAGCACGCTCCGGCACTCCGAGCAGCCGGAGACATGCTGGCGCACCGTCGTCATGCCCTCGGGGTCCAACGCGCCGTTCGCGAACCCCGACAGTGCGTTCTCATCCGGGCAGCTCACTCGCGCCCCTCCAGCAGGCCCGAGAGGCTCAAGTCCAACCGTCCATGGATGGCGCGCATCACGCTGTCCACTTCCGGCTCGGGCAACGACAGGCGTTCAGCGAGCGCGCGCCGCGTCCGTTTCTCCAGCAGCGACTGCACCGCGGTGAGCCGGCGAGAGAGGGTGGACTTGTGCAGGTCGAACAGGGCGCCCATGCGCTCCAGGGAGAGGCGCTCCACGAAGTGGAGCCGCAGCAACTCCCGGTCCTCATCATCCAGCGAGGCCACCGCCCGGACGAAGGCCGCGCGCACATGCCCCCGGGCCTCCTCCCGCACGAAGCCCAGCTCCAGGCCGCCCGGCGCGGGGTGTGCGGCGAGCACCTCGGCCTCCACGTGGGACTCTTCTCCCAGCGCCTTGCGCATCCGCAGCGCGAGCCGTGTCGCGGAGATGCTCACCCAGTGCAGCAGCGGACCCGCGCCCGCATACCCGAGCAACCGGGAGGGAGCCTCCGCGCGAGGCATCAGGAGGTTGGCCCGGAGCGCTTGCAACACCTCGTCCGTGAACACCGGCGAGGGGTGGATGCGCGCCAGGGGGACGCGCAGCTTGAGGAGGACCTCCTGCTCCAGGAGCGCACGGGCCGCTGGCAGTCCCTGCGCGCAGGAGAGCGCGAGCGCGACGTCCCTGGCATGCAGTCGCTCCAGCGCGAGCACCGGGTCCACCGCTCGCGAAAGCAGCGCCCCCAGGTGTTGAGCGAAGGCCTTGGACTCGGGCGCGGCGCCTTGGAGGGCCGCGGCCAGGGAGACGGCGCGGTTCACGGCCTCCCTGGCACTCGGGGCCGCACGGAGACGAGCGGAGGACGGCTCGCCAGCAGCCTGCAACACCCACTCGAAGAACTCCGCGTTCGCCCCATGCATCCCAAGCGCTCCTGACATCACGCTGACGATACATCAAGCCCATGATTCAACGAGACCAGGGCCCTGGAGCCACCGGGTGCTCAAGCCTTCCGCGCGCTCAGGGCCTCTGCCAGCTCCGCGTAGAGGTGGATGGCGCTGCGGATGGACTTCTCCCAGTCGCCCAGGTGCAGGCTTTCGTTCTCCGAATGGGCGTATGTGTACGGGTCCTCCACGCCGATGAGCAGCGCGGGCACGCCGCCCAGCTCCTTCGCGAAGGGCTCCACGAAGGGAATGGAGGCGCCGCAGCCAATGGCGACCGCCTTCGTGCCGTATCCCTTCTCCAGCGCGCGGAAGGCGGCCTGGAACGCGGGGTGGGACGGGTCCGTGTACCACCAACCGGACGCGCCCTCCGTGTCGAAGTGGACCTCCAACCCCCACGGGCACACCTTGCGCAGGTGCTCCTTCAGGCGCTGCTCCACGTCGCGCGCCTCCAGGTCCGGGACGATGCGGATGCCCACCCGCGCCCAGGCCGAATCACAGATGATGTTGCGCGCGTCCTTGCGGCTGCTGGCCTGGATGGCATTGATGGCGATGCTCGGCTGACGCCAGTTCATCTCCCACGGATGCGCCCCGCCGCCCAGCACCTGCGCGCCCGGCAGCAGGCCCGACTGCGCGCGGAAGTGCGCCTCGTCTCCGGGCAGGGATTCGATGCTCTGGCGCTCTCCGTCCGTCAGCGGCTTCACGCGCTCGCGGATGCCTTCAATGGCGATGGAGCCATCCGCGTGCGTCAGCGTGGCCAGCATCCGGCACAGCGCCATGACGGGGTCCGGCACCGGCCCGCCCCACATGCCCGAGTGCACCGCCTGCCGCAGCGCCCGCACCTCCACGTCCACCGTGACGAGCCCGCGCAGCGCGGTGGTGATGGACGGCAGGCCGGTGTCGAAGTTGGACGTGTCGGTGAGGACGATGGCATCCGCCTTCAGGAGCGCCGCGTGCTCCTGGAGGAAGGCGCCCAGGAAGTTGCTGCCAATCTCCTCCTCGCCCTCGATGATGACCTTTACGTTGAGCGGCAACGCTCCCGCGCCCTTCAGCCACGACTCCACCGCGGACGTGTGCACGACGATGCCCGCCTTGTCGTCCGCCGAGCCGCGGCCGTACAGCCGGCCGTCGCGCTCCACCGGCTCGAACGGAGGGCTCTTCCACGCGGCCTCGTCACCCGCGGGCTGCACGTCATGATGAGCGTAGAGCAGCAGCGTGGGCTTGCCCGGAGCCTTGAGCACCTCGCCATAGACGTAGGGGTGCGTGCCCTCGATTTCGAGTAGCTGAACGTTTTCAAAACCACGGTCTTTCAACAGCCGTGCAGTCGCTTCCGCGCTGCGTCGTACCTGCGTCGCATCGAAGCCAGGAAATGAGACACTGGGAATCCGGACCAGGGACTTGAGGTCCTCCAGGTACGTCTGCTTCTTCGACTCGAAGTGTGAGAGAGCATTGTCGGTGGACATGCCCACCCCTTAACCCAAAAAGGCGGGCAGGCGTGCCATGTCCCCGCGCGGATGTTGCGCGGTCCAAGTATCATCCGGAGCCATGTCCGACACCCCGACCCTGCTGCTCGTCGATGACGACAGTTTCGTGCGCCGTATCCTCAAGGACGTCATCGCCGACACGGGCATCGAGCTGCGGCTGCTCGAGGCCGCGGACGGTGAGGAAGGCCTGGCCGTGGCCGCGCGGGAGAAGCCCGCGGTGATGTTCCTGGACCTGTTCATGCCGAAGAAGAGTGGACTGGAGGTCCTGGGCGCCATCAAGGCGGTGTCGCCCACCACGCGTGTGTTGGTCATCAGCAGCATGGACGCGGAGCCCGTCGTGGAGCAGGCCATGGCGGCGGGCGCCGTGGGCTTCGTGGGCAAGCCCTTCCATCCGCTCGAGATCGCCTCGGCCGTGCGCCAGGCGCTGGCTCACTGACCCCCGGGGTGTTTTCGTGTCGTCTTCTGCTGTCGGTTACTGGGTCGCGGACCATCTCGGACGTGTACTGGGGCCCCTGGCGCTCCAGGCCCTCCGGGAACTGATTTCCTCCGGACGCTTGAAGGCCGCGGTGCGCGCCTCGCGGGATGGGACGAACTGGGTCGCCCTTCCGGAGCTGCCCGAGCTGAGCGACTTGTTCGCCAGCGCGCGCCCCACGCCCTCCCTGGAGCTGCAGCAAGCCGAGCGCCTGCGCGCGCAGATGCGCGCCATGCAGAGCCTGCCGGCCCACGAAGTCTTTGGCCTCAAGCCCACCGCCAGCCTGGACGAGCTGCGTCTGGCCTACTTCCGCATGGCCAGGCGCTTCACGCCGGACCACGTGTCCCCGGACACGCATCCGGAGCTGAAGAAGGTGTCGGCGGAAATCTTCGACTTCCTGTCGCGCCGCATGCGCGACGCGGAGGCCACCTGGACGCAGGCGGCACAGCCGCCCCGCCCTCCGC